>JBKPEN010000315.1:0-6157 GCA_046728425.1 Thermoproteota archaeon | reverse complement strand
CGCTAGACTATTCAATGAAATCACTGTCAAGAGATGCATAGATCTATTGGCATCTGAAGATTCGGCGGCAGGCGGCTATGACCTGTTGGATATTGTGGCGCTCAAGGTGATAGAACGGAGCAAAATCCCTACAGTAGTGCTTAAGTCAGATCCCGCAGTAATCAAGAAGGCAATTTCGCATACTGCTGTTGGGACACGCATTATAGTGTAGGCACTGTCAGATTCATATTCATATATTCTGCTTCGTCAAAGGAGTGATAGCGCTACAAATAATAATAATAATTTCTATTTGCATCATCTAATCTTGTTATAGATTAGGTGTATTGAGCTACATACTAACTGTGTCTTATGATGATATGACCTCTACTGCAATACAATTGTAATAGAGACTATCTTATCTCATTATACAATCCCTCTAGCAAATGCAAATGTGGTTGACCTTTCATCATCTGTACATGTATCTTCCCAATTGCAATAAATTCTGATGAGCTTTCATACAACTAATTGATCGTTGGCACACGCTACTTCTACCTTATGCCTTTTTTCCCAACAGTTCAAATATACATTTCACAGCTTATGATACCGTCTTAATATCGCCAATGAACTCTTGCATACCATCTGCAAGCATCCTTTTGAAAACCTCTTCTCCCTGTTTCATTGGCATAGGCCTTGACTGAGCCTTGGCATACCCATCATTATCGCAAATAAAAAGCATTGACTCGTTACCACTTGTCATCTTACCAGCCAGCTCTTCTTCACCCACAGGCTCAAATCCTGCCATGCCCTGCTTGATAGTATAGGTCAACATGGCAAAGCCAGTATATTCAAAGAGCCTCATTTGGGCCTTCTGAGCTCTCTCGCGTCCAATATTTGCTGCCTTGTGGTATTGCAACCGGCAGTAATTTTTTTGTGACGGCTAGTATAAGCATTTGGATTAATCGACAGCTTTAAAGCGTGGGCGAACGGGAAAAAAAACCAATTGTGAATACAAAGACCATTTTTGCGGTAGCTGGTGGCATTGCAGCAGCTGCTATAGCCCTATTTTTCATTATGGGAATGGAAAATTTCAGGCCTTTTGGCAATAGCGAGGCTCCAGGTACATCCCAGACTCAGATAGCCGACCTCCAACTAGGACTCAAGGATATCATAGCTGAGAAAACAGACGGAGAGAACGCAAATGTACAGGTGGTCTTTGAGGCACACAATCCTAACAGAAGCACCGCTATTCTTGAAACGATTCACTATACATTGAATGTGGGTCAGTATCAGATGACAACTGGGGACATTGGAGTGAGACCTGAGGGTTTTGTATCTGGACAAGAGGACGTCTTTCCGGTAGTTGGTAACAGCAGTGTCACTCTCAGAGATACACAGGTTGCAGTACGCAATAACCTTACCGCTAGCAGCTGGGACAGCATGGTAGATGGCACTGCCCAGTACCAAGTTGAAGGCAGCTATTCCTATAGGCTGATTGGTTCAAACTTCCAGACTAGCTATTTTGAGAAAGGGTTTGCATTGACATTCCCATGAAATTTTATGATATTATCATAGCGTGCTATGATGCAATTCATAAAGGTATTAAGTTTCTGTACTGCTGGCTGTAATATGGCTGAAGAAACATTCATGTTTGCTGTGACTGCAGGAGTATTTGTATTCCTAGTAGCTATACTGTTTGGCTCAAGGGCACGAAGGTATAGACAAGGATATACACCGCCGTCTGAAGCTCATAGCGAACATAGCTAACTCCACGTTTCTATGTTTTCACAATTATTGCTTCTTGGGTTTAAAAATTTCTTCTAGTATAAAGCCTGAACTCTCATCCTTTACCTTCTTTCTTGCATAACATCTTTCAAAGTATTTGCAAGTTGTGCATATATTGGATGGCTCAACTATTGGAACTCTGTTTTCCTTTAGCAATGTGCTGAGCACTCTTGCCCTTCTGACGATTTCTTCAAACATCCTGCTGTTCTTAGTCACAGAGAACTCGACCATCTTACCATCTTCAGTCACGTAGATTAAAAGGCCTTCATCTTTGTTGAGTGCAAAGAGACATGCATTAAGGTAAAGCATGTGCTGTGGGTGCGGAACCTCTGGCAGCGCAGGCACAATTTCAAATCTCACGATAAATTCGTTGGCCATTATCATGTCGGCATCAACTTCAAGCGCAAGGGAGTCGATCTTATATTCGCCATGTACATTGCTTAGTGAGTGGCGCACACCATTCCCAAGCAGGCTTGAGATCTTAGCTGCATTATCCGAAGGTAGCGAGTCCTTTCGCTCATAGTATGCAAATCTTGTACAGCTTGACGCTTCTATTGCATGGATCCTATCGGGGTTGGTTTTGTCTATCTTTATGCTCAGGTTCTTGTATATGTCGTCAATGGTATTTTCTATCATTTCATGCAGGTTCCTACTACCAAGCATCGTTATTGTGTATCACAGTACGGTGCTATATATTATATTGAGCGCCGTTTTGATTTACGATTTTGTATTAAAAAGAGTATTTTCTGTTAAAAATAAGGCGAGCCTCCATCACTTCATGCAAAGACTGCTATTTGCAAAGGATTGAATGGTTACGGTAAGGGTATAGTTGAAATGCAGTATATGGCAGCAGAGGTATTCAGTCTTTTAATTCCAATTCTATGTGTGCTTTCAGATATCTTGATTTTCAAGAATCAATCAAATATGTGAGGATATAGTCTATAATCATGATAAGATAACAGTTTATCAGCTGCTCCTTCCACTCCTCTTTTTACATCTAACAAATTTACATACATTGCCGGTATGTGTGTAGTTTTACATGATAATAATGAACAAAATTGTGCTAAGAGCAGAACTAGGCGCAAATAATCCTAAATAGTGAAAGTAGATAACGTGTTCAACTTGCAGGAAACAGCACTCGTCGTGACATCGTTAATAAAGGAATTTGTTATCTTCATTGCAATATAATTGGAGTAGCTAGAAGCTAGAAGCCACTACTGATTGGATCCTCTGGCTTCATTATTTCGCGCAAAAGTGTAGTCGCATACGATCCTTTAGGCAGCTTGAATGACACCACCAGTGGGTCTCGTTCATACCAAAAATCTGTGCACCAGAGTGAAGCCTGTCTAAAGCCTCCTTGGTGGCTAAGCTCCTGCATCTCCTTTATGTAAAAGTCCTTTGGAGCTACTTCTTCCTCCTCCAGCATTGCTCTTGTGATATTTTCAAACCTGCCCCTACCAGGTTGGAAGGTATATCCTGCCATCCTTATTGCTGGAACCAATTTTGTCTTTGAGTTGGGATTGTACTTTATTATCCTACCAAAAGTCACTGGCCCCTCCATTTCAAAGCAGAGGTCTCCAGTCTGCGGCCGCAATAGATCCTCGCCTCTAATGATGGCTTTGCTAAGACATCTATTGAAGATGTATGCCTGATAAGCTTGGACGAATAATCTCCGGATCATGATTGGTATTGCTCGCAGAGCTGAAATGGCATTACTACCGGCGACTAGTGCAGACAGCACCTGCCGCTCAATGTCCATGCCTCTTGGTAGCATCTTGAGCACTTGTTGATAGTTCCTTGGGTCAGCGCACTTGTTTCTGATTTCTCTGCTAGTCTGAGTATCAAATTCAGTACTGTAGGTGAGCAGCAACTCGACTGCCCGTGTAAAGTTGTGCTTGACAATTTCCCTACCTACAAGATGGGTCACCAATCTTTCGCTACCGAATCTCTGGAGGCCGTAAAAATTGCCCACCTTGATAATCTGTGGAACAAAGCTGGAGAGATCTGATGAGCGAACATTGTAGATCCTTATCTCAAACTTGTTGCCTGCAAGGAATCTCTTCTCAAGCGGGCGCTTGGTGAAACCTTTCAGCGTAAGCCTCGTATGTCTACTTTTTAACTGCATAGGAGGATTTCTCATCACTTGCTCCATACCCGCATATTGCATTGTCACAGCCTTGGCATCCTTTATACCCATTACTCTAAGTTTCATGTGCAGTTCACGCTCGATTTCAAATAAGGCATGGTTTGAGTCAACGTCCTGCTTTTCAAGGACATAGAGTGGGTAGCGGTAACTCCCATTGTATGACAGCGAAATATCGAGTGATTCGTCCACTATCTCAGATACCTTAAACCCTTCACTCCTTTGTTTTATTGATCCTCCTGTTCCGGTAAAGCTTGTGCAGTAACACTCTAAGCCTGCCCCTAAGTCAATCTGCGGGAGAGAGGTCATTTGTGAGTTTAGCCCTCTCTCTGCTACTTATTCGTCTTCTTTCGTTGCAATATATGCGTGTGTGTCTCTCTTTGATAACCTTATTATCGATTGCTCGTTTTTTCTCTGTGCTTGTCCCAAATCACTTTCTGGATTGGCTTTACCTTCTCGACGTTTTAGAATGTTTGTCGGCTTCCCTAGATCTATTGGCAGGGGGTATAAGAAGAAAACCTTAGATGATTGATTGATTAATTGGTTATAATAGTATAATAAGCAATTGCCAGTTACATATCATGCATGATAAAGATCCCGAGCAGTGGATTGGCTGCGAAGTAGTAGACACTAATGGAAATGCACTTGGTATAGTCGAAGATACGGATGAGACTGGCAATTTGCTTATAATACGTGGTAGAAATGATTCTAAGGAATACTCCGTCCCTAAGAATACTGTGATAAATGTAGATAAAAGTTCTAACAAGATAGCGCTTTATATGACAAGGGATGATTTCATTACATACGCAAAAGTCTAGATCGAATGTGGCTGAAAGTTTACAAGAATAATTTGACAGTCGCGCTTTAAATCAGAAAATCATGCAGTGGCCTATAAAATATTATAATGATAGCAAGAAGGAGTTCTATAAATAATTTCGACTAGATTAGAGCCTTAACAAGAAGATAAAGAATGAATGCCATGTAGTATAAACTGAATATAGCCAATCCCTGAGCACTATACTTGTTGCCACAACCACAGCATTTTGGCGGCTATAACAGATTCTCTCTTCGGACTATCTGCCAGTAGTTTATAGTCTTTTAACAATCTAGGAACAATGTTATGTCAAAGTCAGAATATAATACAAACAATGAGTTTGGATTCTGTATGTTGAGAAATAAAAGGAGATGATAGTAACTTCAGAAATCTCAGCACCTGATGATGAAGAAATATGGATTTCATCCCACCGGCTAGGAGATAATTTCAAAGCAAGAGCATAAATCCATTAAATGACGTTAAGGAAAGTGCAAAGTCCTCCTCTTTGGATCTGGGCAGCCCTCGTGGGCGCAATAATGCTTGCCAAATTCACTTTATGATGGTCAAGGCTAAAGCGACTTGCAGGAGAGCTTGGAAAAAGGTAATATGATAGAATCATAGTCAGAAATACTAAACGTATTTTATACTATGCCGCAGCGATATTGCCATGTCGAGTCAGACCATATCTACTGACAAACAATATCCTAAGCTCTCAAAGGCAGCTTCGGGGTACCTGGAGATAGATTTCTTCAAAAATGCCGATCTGCATACAGGCTATTTCTGCTACAATTGCATATACTTCATTAAGGACCATCACTGCGCTATAGTGGAAGACACTGGACCTGACGTTAATGGCCGAGAATCTGGCATCATAGCACCACATGGTATATGCACATTGTGGGACCCAAATGAGGAGGAGGCGCGATAAGGGTGGCAGACATTGGACGGAAGATCAAAGAAACTGTTGGTGCAGTTGATAATCTTACTAAGTTCAAGAAAAGGAGCAAGCTACAGGCATCATACATTGAATATGACAAGTTTAATGACTCAAACTTGCACGAGGGGTACTTCTGCTACAACTGTATCTACTGGATTAGCGCTAGCGGAGGCAAGTGTATGTTGGTAGAAGATAAGGGACCTGACGTGATGGGCAAGGTGTCTGACGTAATTGCACCGCATGGATGCTGTATGGCATACGAAGCTAACTTTGACAAGCTGCATGATACAAGGAGCTCAGCTGAAGGTGTTGCAATAGATACAGAAAAGAATAAAGAAAAAATCACGACTGCAGACGTCGTGTAACTTTTTTGTTCTCGGTTAGCTATTATGATCTTATATGGTTAGTGTGGATGAGACGCTAAAAAATTCGAGCAAGTTATAGAACATAGGTACCGGAAAGTTTTACCGCTTTACAATTAAAGCGGAAAGCAATACTACTG
>JBKPEN010000211.1:0-5182 GCA_046728425.1 Thermoproteota archaeon | reverse complement strand
GGAAATGTTGCCATATCTAAAAGAACGGTATGGCAACCCGTCCTCTATGCATAAGTTTGGTAGAGAAACAACTAGAGCGATACATCTTGCAAGAAAAAGGGTCGCAGAGATGATAGCGGCATCCTCCCCCCGCGAGATCATATTCACATCCGGCGGAACCGAGGCAAATAACCTTGCTCTCAAGGGTACAGCTATACACGTCAAAAGCAAAATGCCCAAAAAGAATAGGATAATTACGAGTAGCATAGAACATGACGCGGTGCTTGAACCATGCAAAGATCTAGAAGATAGAGGCTTTGTCACTATGCATCTACCTGTGACAGGAGAGGGACTTATTAGGCCGTCTGAACTGAAAAATATGATTTCAGATAATGTGGCACTTGTAAGCATCATGTATGCAAATAACGAAGTCGGCACTATCCAGCCCATCAAAGAGCTCGTCGAAATTACGCATCAGGCTGGAGCAGTTTTTCATACTGATGCAGTACAGGCTGCAGGAAAACTGCCCCTAAATGTCAAGAGCCTTGGAGTAGATATGATGTCCCTTTCATCTCACAAGATAAATGGACCTAAAGGCGTAGGGGCGCTTTACATAAGCTCCAACCTAAAAATATTGCCGATAATTCATGGCGGAGGACAAGAGTGGTATCTGAGGTCAGGTACAGAGAATGTACCTGGTATTGTAGGTTTTGGCAAAGCCTGCGAGCTTGCTAACGAAAGGATGATGCATTACCAAGAGCATGTGGCTGGCCTGCGCAATTATGTAGTTGAGCGCATACTAAAGGAAATACCCCGTTCGCGACTGAATGGTCTGCGCACTGAAAGGATCGCAAATAACGCACACTTCACATTCTTTGGAGTGAATGGAGAAGATCTGATAATCAAACTTGATGAAAATGGCATTGCTGCCTCCACCGGATCTGCATGCTCAGTTAGGAAGCAAAAACCATCACATGTGCTAAGGGCAATGGGATTTTCATATGAAGAAATTACCGGCTCGCTTCGGCTAAGCTTTGGGATGCACAATACAAAAGATGAAGTCGATAGGGCAATTAATGTTCTATCGAGTATTATAAAGGAGCTTCGTGAGCTTTCACCGTTTGAGAGCAAGTATGCGGGTTGAAAAGAGTTAGAGCAATAACGTATTTTGCAGAATTATATACATATTTTATCAAAGATTGCCTGCTGCCTTGAAACATTTTTTGCCAAAATAATAGTAGTTTTGGAATAGCTCTCACACTGTTTTATTTTTTTATCAATAATTGACTTAATTGTATGCATAAGTTCAGTGTGAGTTTCCACATCTTTCTCATATAGTAGTACAATTCCTTCGTGGATACATGATAATCTATGCCTGGATTTTGTGCCAGCTCGAGGGCTATCTAAGACATGATAATCTTTCTAAGAATAATCTCACTGCCATAATGAGAGGCATCTCCTAGAAGTTCATTTAGAGTATTCTTGAACTGGGAGTCTATGCGTCTATCTTTTTCCCCTCTGCTCTTTAACACAAAAGTCAGACTTATTATTCTCTGTTTCATGTGTATATATTTTCCACCATTTCTATAAACTGGTCATTTAATTGATTGTTATCGAGGAGCAGTTCTGAAAATATATCACCTTCATCTGTTCGCTTATCCTCATTTTATTTGCAATTGTAAAAGGGACATGACATGCGGTTCAGCCGTTTGGTCTAATTACCCGAGGATTTTCATTAACAGTTCTGATCTCCTTTACTGCTATTCGCTCTACTTCTATTCTTCTCCCGTTATCATCTAAACCTGTCATAGAGCATAGAGAAATTTCTCTACTAAAAAGACACCGATGAGTGTTGGAAGTTGAGCCTTATTATGAAAATCTGGCCACATGGTATTATTACACTATGTGGCATAGGCTCCATTGTAAACTCGGATTGTTGATATTGAAATTTTTAGAAATCATTATTAGTAAAATTGAGTAATTGATCCTTTAGTTAGCAATACTTTATACGTTTATTAACCCCTAACCTTATGATCTATTTGAATTTTCAATGAGAAGGATTGACGATTTAGATATCAAAATCTTAAGCGAGCTTGCAAAAGACGCAAGTATATCTGTTCCAAAACTCTCTAAGAAAATCAACGTCAATTCATCAGTAGTTTATAGCAGAATAAAGCGCTTAGTCAAAGGAGGTCTTATAAAGAGATTTACAATTATCATAAATGATGAGGCACTTGGCTTTAGTGTCAAGGCGCTCACTGGCATTAATATGGATTCTAAATTAAGAGATAATGTGCTCAATGAGCTGTTTAGAATCTCAGAAGTAAGAGAAGTGGCTGAAGTCACTGGTAGATTCGACATCTTGGTGACGATGAATGCACATTCACTTGACGAAATGCATCAATTAATTTCAGAGAAGATTGGACGCATTGAGGGAGTACAAAAGACAGAGACATTCATTGAAATGCGCAAGACAACCCGCGAGCTGGCATACCCGACATCCATTGCAAAGTACAAAAACTTTGAAGATATAAATAACTAATAATTTCACTTTACTCTCGACACCGAGCAATTGACAATACCTCGCCAGATGACAGTTGGCAGCAAGCTCAAGGACTATTACGAGCTTACAAAGCCCAAGATCTGGTATCTGCTGGTTTTCACGGCATTTGGAGCAGCGCTTACGGCTTCGTTTCTATTTGACGTACCTATAACTCCAGTAACGTTGATACTTTTGCTGAGTGGAGTGGCCGCTGGCTCGGCAGCTGCTGATACTCTCACCGGATACAACGACCGCGACATGGACGCAATAATGGAGCGCACCAAGAACCGGCCAATACCATCGGGACGGATATCTCCAAGGAATGCTCTAATCTTTGGCCTGGTATTGGCAGCAATTTCGCTCATCTGCGCTTGGTTTATCAATATCTGGGCATTTGGCCTCATGGCCTTTGGGCTCTTTGACAACATCCTCATCTACAGCAAATGGCTAAAGCGAAGAAGCCAATCAAACATAATACTAGGTGGCTTTTCAGGCGGCGCTCCAGCGCTTATAGGGTATATTGCTGTAACGACTCAAAACATTGAGATAGGCCTTGTGATGGCTGGACTTGTTTTCCTCTGGATTCCAACGCACATATGGAGTCTTGCATTGCACGTCAAAAAGGACTATACCAGAGCTGGTGTGCCGATGCTTCCAGTTGTGTCATCAGAAAAGGTCTCAGTCAGGGTCATTGCTGGCACTACATTGATGATGGTGGTGTTCAGTGTACTTCCCTTCTTTTTCAACCAATTTGGGATAATCTATTTAGCTACTGCAAGTGCTTTTGGTATAGCCATGATCGCATTGTCTGTCTGGTTGCTGGTCAAGCCGAGTGAGAAAGCTTCATGGACTGTGTTCAAGTTTTCAAGCCCTTATCTGACCGCCCTTTTTATCGCCTTCATAGTCGATGCCTTTTTCAAGTAACTTTTCATATTCATACAGTATTCTTGCAATGACTACATGCGCTTCAAGTGCCATGTTACTGATAGAATATGTAGGACCTAGGGATGTTGTGACGTTTTCCGAAAAGTGACCCCTTGCAAAGCCGCCTACCACAAGGCTACAATGGTCTGCGCTTTTAGCATTCTCTGCCACCTTTTGCGCATTACTTTGGACACCAACAGTTGATAGCCCAATGATCATATCCGGCTTGATTATATCAACCAGATCTGCAAATGTGCCATCGGACAATTCCATTAGAATAATCCCTTCATTGCTTTTGATTAGATCGTCTCTAAATAGGCTCACCATCAACCTTTCAAAACGAAAGTATGATTTTGGTATACGCAGATTGTCTGCAATGGTGATTATCTTGTCATTTATTGTATGGACATAGACCCTTAGCATCATATTCATAAAAAGAGGCGTCGATAGAGCTTCCATTAGCGCAAAATGGACAATATCTGGTCTGCCGCGCTTCCAGCTATTTGGGAGCCGCTTCATTGCGGAGTGATGATAGCTCCTATCAAGCAAAATTTCTGATGATTTCTGCTGGAGCCTGCGGGAATGATTCCTTACCGCAACGTGGCCGGCAATCTCATCTGGGATAGTCTCAAGGGCTGCCTCGGCAATGATAAGCGTTATCGTACTTGTTGGTGCAGGTTGTATCCTATATTAAGGAGCAGCTCCAGCGTGTTTTGTAAATATTTCTGCTCTTCTGGTATACACTAGCTTTTGCATTTCTTTTGTGGATAGTTCAAGCTCAATGTCTGCTTCACTTCTATCATAGGCGTTGACTAAAATCTCCCCTGGGCCAAATTTCACCCTGCCGATCTCTATTGGCACCGTCATATGAAGGATCTCAGCAAGAAGATCAAATACGGCAGGATATGTTGCATTATTTTGGTATATGTAGGTGGTTGTTCCATCACTGGATAATGTATCTTTTTCTAGCGGAAGAAAAAAGGAAGCAGCTGATATTGAATCAATGATCCTTATAGCTAACTGGGAAAGCTCCACCCGATTACTTTCATTGACATTATCTTGTTGTTTTAGCTGTGCATATTTTTTCGCCAGCTCCTCTAGTTCATCGAGCTTTGCCAACAAAAGAAATAGTTTTTTAAATTAAATAACAGTTATCAATGCTTATCAACTAGGCCTATATACTTTATTTTAAAAGTATTGAACAGGAAGAAGCAGAAAGTTAAGGAAATAGCAAGAGAGCATATTGAACTACTTGTAGAATGTGCCCTGCATGAGAAGGATGATGATTATTATATTGCCGAGAAACAGGCTCGCCAAGCCAAAAAGATAGCAATGCATCAACGTATACGTCTGCCCTATGAGATAAGACAGCTTTACTGCAAAAGGTGCAAGGCCTTTATAATACCAGGTCGGAGCGCTCGAGTAAGGGTCGGCAGGGTCAAAACAAGGGCTGTAAGGATTACCTGCCTAAAGTGTGATCACACTTATCGCAAAATCTTGGTACGGAATAAGGATTTATAAGGGCTAAGGAAATTTCCGAACTACTATATGGCCAAGGTTTATGATGTTCCTGCTGACAAGCTGATAGCTAAACTGGCTGATCAGCTAAAGAAGGACAAAAAAATAGATCCTCCGACTTGGTCGCAATTTGTCAAGACAGGCTCCCATGTACAAAGAATTCCGCAAAATAAAGATTGGTGGTATGTCAGATGTGCTTCTCTACTTAGAAAGATTTAC
>JBKPEN010000227.1:0-10730 GCA_046728425.1 Thermoproteota archaeon | reverse complement strand
GGGAGTAAGTGGTGCCATGCAACACATTGCAGGCATGAAAGAGTCCAGCTTTATAGTGGCAATTAATCCAGATGAAAACTCGCCCATAAAGGACGAGTGCGACATATTCATAAGAGGAAGAATGGAGGATGTGATACCGCTCTTGCTTGAGGAACTGAGAAAGCAGAGACCTACAATAGAGGTAAAGAAGTGATATGGAGCACTACGACGTTGCAATAATTGGCGGCGGATCTGCTGGGCTTGCGGCTCTAAAACAGCTGTCAAACTTGAATAAACAAGCGATATTGATTGAGGCAGGCAAGAAGGCTGGCAGCAAGAACCTATCCGGTGGCATACTGTATTCTAAAAAGCCCAAGCATGGCAAGACATATAATGTTGAAGACGTTTATCCAGAATTTCTGCAAGATAAACCTATCGAGCGCAGAATAACTCAGTACATGCTGCATGCGACTTCTCGAGACAAGGTGTTTACAATGAACCTGACTGCAGCCCATGAATATCAAGCTAACTTTGGCTATTCAGTTCTTCTCAACAAGCTAAATGGATGGTTTGCAAAGCAGGCCAGTGAAAGTGCAGAGCGGCAGGGCGGAGGCATAGTCTCGGGTGTGCATGTTCGCTTGCTAAGATGGCAGGATGAGAAAACAATAATTGAAACTGATGAGTTAGAGCCCTTTGAAGCAAAAGCAGTAATTGCCGCAGACGGAGTCAACTCTGAAGTTGCAGAAATGACTGGTGCTAGGGGAAAATTCACACCAGAGCAGTTGTACCAAGGTGTAAAGGTCATAGTCAAGCTCCCAGAAGAGATAATTGAGCAGCGGTTCGGAATTGGGCCAGATGAAGGTTCTGCTCATCTATTTGCTGGCGACATCACGCTCAACCACATTGGAGGGGGATTTCTGTACACAAACCTCGACACACTTTCTGTAGGCGCAGTCTACCATTACGATTCGCTTATGGACAAGCCCTCAGAACCTTACACGCTAGTAAACTCTCTGCTCAAGAATCCTTTGGTTGCAGAATTTATCAAAGATCAAGTGGCAGTCAAAGAGGAAATAGACAAGAACCTACCAAAAGAGGAACAACTTAGGACACGGTTTGCGGTTAGCAAATTAATAAAGACCTGGAATGAGCTTCGCGATAGCTACCACTCCCGTGCTGTAAGGAAAAAGCTGGTTGAAAGCGGCAAGTATAAATCGGAAGCGGAAATCAAGGCAAGGCTTGATTCTGTGCAAAATGAGCTTACTACAAAATATGACACAAAATTTGTCACTGATTATATTGAACTTGAATATGGAGCCAAGCTGGTGCCAGATGGCAAGCGCTGCGCAATGAAAAAGCCGTACTACAAGAATATCCTCTTTATAGGCGATGCGGCCGGAAGGGGAGTTTTTATTGGACCCAGAATAGAAGGGCTCAACGTCGGCATAGACGATGCAGTAAGGGCGGCAAACGCAGTCGCAAGAGCTATTGATAGAAACAACTTTTCTCCTCAGTATATGGGTGAATCATACAGCCAGTCAATAGAAGAGAGCCCATACACTCGAGATATGAAGGAGATAGACAAGGACTATCTGAAGATATTCCTCGATGCTGCAAGGGACGTGCCAAAAGATATCATCGGACAACGCTACGGTATGGTGTTTAGGTTAATGTCAAGTGGCACACTCAGAGGGCTAGCTGTAGGCTTTGCAAACATCCTTGGCTATGACAAGCTGCTACCGCTGGTCGAATCAGAAGATACGTATGTCCAGGTGCCAATAGAACTTGCAGAAAAGACTGGGAGAGAAGTTCAGGCAACATATGAACCTACAACACCTACGATAGCCCAGCGCATCGCACGGCTAAAATATGATGACGATAAAGTTTCACACATTAAGGTGCTCAATTCCAAGTCAGAGTTCATGAAAAAGATGGTTACCCTTTGTCCTACATTCTGCTACAGTATGGAAGGGGGTGACGTAACACTTCAACATGAAGCGTGCATAGAGTGTGGCACCTGCGCCAAGGAAACGGAGTGGCGCCACCCACGGGGAGAAAAAGGGGTAATCTATCAATACGGCTAGCTGGCCAGCCAGTTAGCTAGAATTCTTCCACTTTATTGAGCAGCCAATGGAAGGATCAAAATCCTTCTCTATTCTTTCTCCTCTTAGCAGCTTGCGAATGTTGTTCTCCATAACTGGGACTGTGGGCTTTGCATCTGGCTCAAGTGCGTCATTTATTCTGCCATGGAATACTAGTCGACGGTCTGCATCAAACAAGAATGGATCTGGAGTGCATACCGCGCCATATGCTCTCGCAACATCTTGGCTTTCATCTATTAGGTATGGAAAATTGAGCTTGTGCTCATTTGCAAATATGAGCATGTTGTCAAAGCCCTCGTCCTTGTAGTTTGGATCGTTACTGTTGATGCCAATAACTTGAACTTCAGATGTATTGAATCTGCTTTGCAAAGCGACGATGTCACCAATCCTCGCCTTGACGTAGGGACAGTGATTGCAAATGAATACAACAAGTGTTGCCTTGCTCTTATAATCCTGTAGTGAGTGCATCATACTGTCTACACCTTTCAATGTAAAATCAGGTGCTCTACTATCAGTCTTGAGAACTTGTGGTGATGAAGCAGTCTTGACCATTCCAAATCATCCAATTTGTAGATATTATATATCTATTACGAATTCTGCGCATTACCATTATAAATGTCATCTTAAATAACAATACCAAGCTCCTGCCAATAATCCTCCTGCTAGCATCTATTACTACTGCAATTGTTACTATGTTTATCCTTCAGTTCTTTGGTGTATGCTTTTTCTTTTTCTTTCTACCGCTAACCTTTAGTTTGCCGTGGTCAATAAAAAAACTATGGGGCTGCAGGGCAAAGGAGCAGTGGAATGTAGAGGATCTCCGCTAGCAATGCAAAGAGTATATCTCTCTCTATGCAAGAGCGGAAGGAAAAAGAGCCTTATCTAAAATCAGAGCGGCATCATCTAGTTACTGCAACTTGACAAGAGAAATGGTTTTGATAGAAAAGGATCAATGCAGATATTGTGGCCTTCTACAACAAGATAGGGATACTCTCTAGGCTAAATGTATAGTAAAACCACTATTCAGTGCAATAGTTCACAGAAAGCAGGAGCATTAAATCAAAAGGACCTTGAACAAAAAATAACAACAACAACAACAATAATAATAATAATTACTTCTTTGTCTGCACTAGGTGCACTAATGTCAGATTCAATTGATGCCATCTTAAAACTTCCACAGCGCAAGATCGTCGTGGCAGAGAATGATGTTTTCTTGGACCAGCAGATAAAAAATGATATCTTCATTCTAATGGTGGAAGAATCGATTGGTTCGGCGGGTGGGAGAGCTGCCAGCTTCGGCCACAGACGAGTCGACAGGATATATGGCTTCTCATGTTATGGTAGCGGCAAATGCACAAAGTTCTTTGATACAATCGAGCAAGACAAGATCGACCAGTTCGACATACCATACAGTGCAGTTGCAATGGACATCAGGCTCTCCGACGGCAAGCCGTACGTGTTGCAGGGGATAGTAGATCCCGGTTCTGTAGCATCCTATCGTTTAGTTGTAGGCAATCTAAAATAGGCTTGCCGACCAAAATAACAACTAATAATGTCAGAAGATCAACGCCTTGAGCAGACAGCCTCTGCAATAGAAGATTTGCTTTACATGGGTGCGATTAGGCTTGTCGACAAGGAAGACAAGGCACTATTATCTCCCCGATTCTCCCTTGTAGTTTCAAACATGATGTCGAGCATGAAAATCGATGAGGGCGCTGATAACAGCGAGATAATGAAGCTTATGTACTATTCACTGCTGATCTACATAGGCGAGTACCTAAAGGTACCTAAGTCTTTTATGATGGCACTTGGTAACGATTTAGAGAAAAACCGTGACAGCATGGAATCTGGTGAGCTTATCACTACTTACGTTAGTGTGTTAACCGAGATTTGGGTTCACAATCGCAATCGATAGCAGCAGGAGGAGGGAAAAAATAGGTAACTGTTGCAGCACCAGTCAGTTGAAAGCTCACATCCATATTGAAGTGCTTGTTATTCATTCATATACATCCATTCATTCACTTTCATCGCTACTCGTGTGGCGGAGTTTCTAACTCATAAAAAGCGTGGTGAGAGATGGGATATGATTTTTAAGGAAAGCTGATTTACATGTGTTCGACGATGTTTCACACGTCACTCAAACCGCCAATCATAGAAACAATTCCTCTATTGAGAGAATCTAAGCCCAAGGTGTGGATTGAAGCATATGGCTGCTCGGCAAGTATGGCAGATTCTGAGATGATAAGTGGACTCTTAAAGGAGGCCGGCTATGAAATTGCAACCAAGAAAAGTGAAGGTGCCCTCAACTTGATTGTCACTTGCTCTGTCAAAGATACAACAGAGCATAGGATGATGAGCAGAATCAAGAACATGACCAAGTCAGGCAAGCCGCTTATCGTTGCAGGTTGCTTGCCAAAAGCAGATAGGGCAAAAGTAGAATCAGTAACTTCCTCCTCAGCTAGTCTTCTTGGGCCAAATTGTATCGACAAGGCGCCAGATGCCGTAAGGTTAGCCCTTTTAGGAGGCAGGCTTGTGGCTCTTGGAGACTCTCCACTTGATAAGGTCAATATTCCAAGAGTCAGACTTAACTCACTGGTCAGCATAGTAGAGATAGCAAGCGGGTGCATGAGCCAGTGCACTTTTTGTCAAACAAAAATTGCCAAGGGGTGGCTTCGGAGCTACCGCATAGGCGACATAGTGAGACAGATTAAATCAGATATCCAGAGTGGTTGTAAAGAGGTATGGCTTTCTTCAACGGACAATGGATGCTATGGAAGAGACATAGACACTAACCTTGTAGAGCTTCTGAGGGCCTGCTGTTCCATAGAAGGCAGCTTCAAGATAAGGGTAGGAATGATGAACCCTATGTACCTGCCTGCGATATTGGATAAAATAGTAAATTTATTTTATGAAAGTGACAAACTCTTCAAGTTTCTTCACATCCCTGTTCAAAGTGGAAGCGATAGGATATTGAAAAAAATGAAACGAGGTCACACCTCAAAGATATTTATGGACGCCGTGGAGGCCTTTAGAGGCAAGATCCCTGAGATGATGATCTCCACAGATATTATTGTAGGTTTTCCATCAGAAACAGAAGATGATTTTAAAGAAACCATTGACTTAATTGAGAGATCTCAACCGGACATTGTTAATATTTCGCGCTATGCTGCGCGGCCAGGAACAGAAGCATATGAATGGAAGGACATAAGGGTTGACTCCCAAGTATCCAAGAAAAGGTCAGAGTATCTGCATACACTTACAAGGAGGATCGCTAAGAACCGCAACTCTCTATGGCAGGACTGGCAGGGAGATATAGTAATTGATGAGATTGGAGAAGTGATACAGGGGAGAAACTATGCATACAAGCCAGTTATCATATCACCATCGTCAACAACGGGAACAACAACAACATCAAATGCTGCTGACTGTCAAATTTTACTAGGTGACAAAGTACATGTCAAAATTTATGATTTTTCCAACTTTTCATTGAAAGCAAAGATAATTTTGTAGGTAGCTAATCTTTGTTAATCCATGATTAGCTTTTAATTAATCACCAAAACTTTTTAACTTGACGTGTCTATCTCTGTGCGGGGGAGCTCTGGGAAACCTTGGAGGATGATCTATCGATCAAGAATCCTATGTTGCTGGTGGGCATCGGCGGCGTAGGAAGTAAAATTGCAGCTGCAGCGAGCGCAGCTCTTGAATGCAAATGCCTATTGATAAGCAACGATAAGAGAGATTTGATCCACAATAATAGATGCAGTGCTATTTTTGTTCATTCTGGAGAATGGGTCAACCCTTCTAGTTATAAATTACGCTCTTTTGTGAAGAGTCATCGCAACGAGATTGAGGCAGCAATGCGGGGCTACTCAACAATTATTGTTGTTTCAAACCTGGCAGGGCGCGGTGGCACAGCAATAGCGCCCATAGTAGGTAGAATCGCAAAAGATTCCAGCAGTGCTGTAATCTCTATAACAATTATGCCCTTCAAATATGAAACGGATCGCATTTTCATTGCCGGTACAGCTCTCAGAAGAGTGCGTGAAGTTTCAGATTCAACGATAGTGATGGACAACGATGCATTTTTGGATAATAACTCTGAGCTGTCCCCGCAAGATTGCTTTGCCATAACAAACAATGCAATAGTTGAGGTGATTGCCTCAATTTCTGCTGGCATGATAAAGCCGTCAATGAACATACTGTGCACAAGCAGGGCAAGCGCTAGCTCGGAATCCTCTCTCCGCGATTCGCTTTCAATGCTGTACGATGCCGTGCCAGATGCAAGCACTGTCAAAAGAGCAATGGTATATGTAATGGGGGGTAATAGGATCCCTATTGGTGAGCTGAACAAGCTGGTAGGTTGCGTGCAGGCAATATTCAAAGAGGATGGCTCAATAGAAGTTGGGATGCTATCCTCAATGTCATCTACTAATGGAGTACGCGTACATCTTGTTGCATCGGCTCCGCAAAAGACACGGTTTGATAGCTACGACCCATTGGGAGAGATCATCCCCTATGCACTTGATTGGGATGAACCTGATTCATCTCCTGACATCAAGCTAACGATACCTGCCATCGAATAGGCTATATTATTATTATAGCAAGATGGCTCGAACACTAATAGTGGAGCACTAAGGGATAAAACACTAGAGTGGTAACACATGATTTCATGCGGCTGTAGATGCATAGTTTGTAAGAGTCCTCAGCTTAAAAGCAATCAGTTTGTGGCGCAGGACGGTTTTGACGATATCCACCACACATGCATGTCGTGCGGCACGCATTTCAATCACCTCGACGGGGAGACATATTCAAAATGCGAAATTTGCAAATTTCCCTAACTATGTGAACACCGCTGTCACGATTAACCTTTTTGTTGGTGCATATTATTGTTATATCAGACGAGATGCCAGTTTGTCTGTTATTGAATCTATGGCATTACATATTTTTATTAAGGCGTATGATAAGCTAAGCGGACAATGGAAAACTCTACCTGACAGGGAAGGAAACTATATAGTATTTTATGAGTGTTTTCTCTCATAATACAATTGGTTATTGTATCTTATACCATCCACCCATCTAACAAAAAGTCTTTATTTTTCTAATTCTTCAAGGGCATATAATACTGCTATTTGCGCCTGCAGCCATTCTAAAGCTTCAAGCTCTGCAAGCAGCTTATCTATCTCTTGTATGTCTTTGCTATTCTTCAATTGTTCCTTCTTTTGTGCGATAATATCTTCAACTTCTTCCAGGTCTTCAGCAGCTAACCTTATGGCATCTATCTGTATCTGCAAAGTGCTGTTCACTTCTGATTTGTTCTGAGGATTAATTTGCTCTTTTAGGAAAGATATTCTTTCGTCGATTGTTTGCTGCAGGGTCCTTATCGCCATATTATTTTATATCTCAAGTGAAGCCAAGCTCAAGATGGATAATATTAAACAGCTAGCACCTTAGGGGGAGAGGGGAAGGTAACAGAAACAGGCTATAAAAAACAGAAAACCATGGGCACAGAGGGCTCAGAGAGAAAAACGTTCAGAAAATAGACTCAATGAGTCACAGTGGCACGAAATAAAAATTGTGTTCGGGTTATTTTGTACATGTACATATTAGTTATAGACTGCAATCTGCTCCTCTGTGTATTCTTGTTATTTCTACATTAAATGCGATAATCACAAGCAAGCTACGGTAAGAAGACTAAGATTTGAGACGTAACTCCCAAAATCTTTAAAAATCCCACACAGGCAATTTGCAGTACAATGGTTGTAGCAGAAAAAATCGTTCACTTCCATGACAAGAATAAAGACCTCAAAGCGCTTGGTCAGCAAATTGTCGAGATGCTTCAGGACGACGGATACAAAACCCAGATTAATACAAGCGCCCCACAAGGGATAGTAATTCAGGCGACAAAAGCTGGCATTCTACGTGACATCATCACTGCGAATAGGGCTTTTACAATACTGATAACGGGAGACCCAAACAACTTTGTTGTCCACATAGGCATCGGCAAACTGATTCAGAACCTTGCAGTTACTGCCGCAGAAACAATCCTATTGTCTGGTCTATTCCTTGCTGTCGATGTCCCCGAGATGCTCTGGACGCGGCATGTTGAAAAAGAGATATTGAACAGAATTGTGCAACTGGTAGGGTGAATTTTTTAGTCCAGTCGCTCAATCGCATTTTTTTTGAGGCAAAGGTATTTTTTCTATTAGAAAACCCTACACCATACATGTATTTGCAATAGAAAAATCTTGTATATGGCATAACGCCTTCTGAAGCTATTTCCACTGTTACACTATAGCTTTATATCCTAAACGTATTATCTTTTCATACCGAATTGGTAAAAGCTGGGATACTATCAATTCTATATGCAGGAGAAGGACTAACCTCTACCTGCATAGCTAAAAAATAATCAACAAAAATAATCAACTATTATCTGGCAATTTTCCCCTGTAATCCTTGTAAGTAAATGCTGTTTGATAAATGGCCTCGCACCTGCAGTTATCAAGTCAAGCTTGCGGTCAAAATTGGGGTCAAGGTCAGCAGCTTCTTGTTGATGCTGCTGGGAGACAGCGGCAGGCTGCTGTTGTTGGTGATGCTGTTGCCGCAATTTGTTAATAAATTCTCCATTCTCCATATAGCTTGTCCTGAGTTAAGCTAGTATATAATGCACAATCTTATTACAAATTATTCTCTCATAATGCACAAAATCCATAAGGAAAAAAAGTTCTAGAGTCACATGCAGAATGGCTTATTTACGAGCACAAGCCACTCGGTGTATGTTATCATATTCGATCGCTATACAGGCGACGGTATCTACGGCCATCATGAATATGGCATCTTTGATATCGACAAAGACAAAAGAATTTAGAGAAAACACCGGCAATATAATGACAGCAAGTACACAATTAAGACAAGAACGAGCAATAACAACAAATGGTAGAGGCGAGACTAGGAACAAATGAAATCCGATAAACCGTCATCATTGACAAGAACTGCCCTATCATTGTCGCTACTGGTTGTTGCGGCAATTTTGTTTGCAGCACCACTAGCAACGACTCTACAGACAGCAGCAACAACAACCCTCACTCCTGAAGAGGAAGATGTTGAAGAAACCCAAGATACTGCAGTGGAAAACCTAAGAGAAGAAGATAGAGATGTCAACGGTATAGAATTTACGCCAAGGTGGGGAGAGATTTCAACAATTGAACCTGATTCAATAGACGTGCTCTTTGCTGATTGTCAGGAAGACGAATTTGCAGTCTCTGGCCTATTCATTTTCGAGACTTCAGACCTTATAGCATCACAGTCATTTCCCATAGCATTTGAAGATGATGATGGTGAAACAGCAATGACTTGGATTACTGTAGTAAAGAACACTGACAACAGTGACAATAAAGCTGCTTCAATAGGCGTCATCTGCGCTAGCGAAAATGATGGTGATGGCGATGATGACAATGATGGCGACAACATAGATATCACTACAAAGACCGTAATCAAGAACATTATCAAGAACTTCATCAGGGTGGAGAACAACGAGATCGTGAACTTGAGCAACATCATAAACATAAGGCAGCAGATAATACAAAATGCAATGCAGATCCTCTCAGTCACAGGCAACAACAATACCGTCAACCAAGTCATAGAGCAGGCAGCGACACAGATCGCAAATGTAAATGCAACAACGCCCGCAGAGATCCAGCAGATAATTGATCAAAATGCCGAGCAGCAGGGAGTGATATCAGGAACAGGCAACCAAACCAGTCTTAGTCAATTGATAGAGCAGAACGCCGCACAACAAGCAAACGTGACTGGAGAAGAAGAAGAAGGTGTCAGTCCGGATATTGATCAAGGGATAGAACAAGGTGCTGAACAAGCCGCAAACGTGACTGAAGGCATTGGTGCTGGCGACGGCACTACTGTCGATCAAGCCTTACAGGAACGCGCTCAGCAACAGGCACAAGTGGAATAATAGTGATGAAGGAGGATTAGTACTAGGCAATAGCACAGCTGACTGAATATTTTTTTCATTTTCTTTTTTTATTTTTTATTAGTATAGATGAAGGGTACGCGAAAAGTGATGGTAATACTTGACTGGTATCCAGATAGAAGTAATAAAGGCAAGGATTTCAAGATACTCTCGGATCGTATGCGTAATACATTTTGTTATAATCACTGCTCTTGCTTTAACGAGCGCCCACTCCGATTAGAATGTGCCAAAGACCGCCTTGTCGCGATCCAATCAAACTCTCTAACCCTCTTATATTCAGGCTGTTATTTTGCTCCTAGTTCCTGCATATGTCTGTCTGCTCTTTTCGCTGCTATAGCCGGTTAAGGTGCCCTGCGAATTATGTTGGGCATTAGTCATACCTTAAGGTCAAACCAGCCTTACAGCTTTTACTCTAATACAGTTTTTCTTTCATTCTACAGCTCTCCTCCTTGCAATAATGTATGGAAATGGTTAAGTTCTATATCGTTACATTCGAGCTTATGAATCCACATAGTGGAAAAAAGGATGATAACAACAACTACAACAACAAAAAAGATAGAACCAAAGCAAGAGCTGCTGCTGCTATCCCTATGGTGGGGGCCATAGTTACTGCAGCAATATTGCTGTCAGGACTATCCTTCATTGGCACCTACTCGCAGCCAGTA
>JBKPEN010000069.1:0-3196 GCA_046728425.1 Thermoproteota archaeon | reverse complement strand
TAGAGCGATTACCCAGCATGCTTGGCTGTATACTGTCTTGCCGGCTCGAAGCGCTGTATCCATCCAGTCTTCGTTATGCCTTTGTTCTAGTAAGCCATCGCCGTCGATGTCTCGCTTGGAAAGGTAGTCAACTGCTTTAATCATACGAGGAACTGTGTACTGTGTAACCTTTAGGGGGTCTGTCGCTCCAATTTTTGCAATCAGACCAGAAACATAGTCTGCAGAATCTTTCGAAGCTACGACTTTTTCTTGTGAATCCTTGGATGCATACATGTCTCCATGTCTTAGTGACCAATTGCCCAAGATCCAAGATGTTGTCGAAATCATAAGAGCAGTGGAATCAATGTCCGGATTTTTGCCATAGGTTTCAGAGAAACCAACTTGGTATATTGTAGTGGGAATCGCTCCTTCAAATTCCTTTTCCTTTTCGCTGTCTGCCACTTCGGCTGTAAAATTCATTTCAGGCGAGCCTCTGCCATAGACTATCTTTTCTCTGCCTGGAGTTATCTGATGAGACCATATTTGAGCAAGCTGCATTAAGGTACCATCTACATTGCCAGACAGAAACCAGTCCCGCAGGATGTATGACGCATCTCTACCCCATACGGCTTGATAATAACCTCCTGGACTGATACCTTGCAAGGCATGCGCCTGCGTTTTTTCAAGGAAAGTATTTGCCTTAGATAGAATCGGTTTCCAAGTTCTAGGTATCTCTTCAAACGTCAAGATAAAATCGTGGTAATATCGTCCATGTAGCTTTTATGTATTACTCTGCTCAAATTCTTATTAGCGATATAATCAAAGGGTGTAAAGAAGGAAAAGATGACTTCCACCAATTCCGATTCATCGAGCAGTAGTAGTCGTCCAAAGTCGAAATGCTCAGTTTGCGGAAAGGAGTTTGAAAACATCGGCGATATGCAAAGACATACCACTGTAGAGCATATGCAAAAAGGAGAACTTCCATCATAGTCTAAAAATGTGTGAGGAGGAGTATGTGTTTCAGCATAAGAAGCGACCTGCTCACCGGTCTTAGCTCACTGCCGTCGCAAGCACCATTCTGCTATAATTTTTTGCTGCTTGCAAATCGGAAACAACTCCGCTTGATTTGAATGAATTATTGTGTTTATGGGACAGTATTGCCCTGCTGCCTTTGGAATCGTTGTATTTTCATTACAGTATTTTTACAGATAATGCTTGTACGAAGATAACAAACAAATGAAGAGAGGGAGAGATAGAGATAGTTTACAGATTGAATTAGCGCAAATAGCATATAGGACTATGAGATTAACCAAATTAGCGTCCCTATTGCTATTAGGATTACATTGTTAACTGCTTCAGTTCTTTCCTGAACTTCTTGCAGTTGATCGTATACCCTCAACATATCCCTCATATGTTTGAGTGCGTGCTGTGCAAATGCAAGGCAGCTATGATCTTCACTCGTAATATCATGTTGGTACTCTAACTCCCACTTGCGCTCATTCAAATACTTGTATACATCCGGAGAGTTTGGTTTTACCCCGTGAAGTTTAACAGGTAAGTCATACTCAAGGTTCTTCCCTAATAGTATCACCTCGACACGATCTTCTATTAAGCGCCATTCTGATGTCTGTCTATCCTTTGCAAGCAAGTGAAGAGTTGATACCCAAGACGACAAGAAGGCGTTCATGTCTGTTGTTACAGTATCTAGTGCTGCGGAAACAATCTGTCGTGCCATGCCAACAGAAATGAAAAAAGCAGCAATTACTACCAGAACATTTTGGTTCCATTGTATCATAAGCACCAGTAAAAATGATAAAGCCCCAAATGAAATGCCTATTGCTACTGCAGAAATTAGAACGTCCTGCATCTGTTGTTTGACCAGCTTAATATCATAGTCTACATGCGATGATGGTTTGCCGATGCGACGAAGTGAGATGTAAACAGTATTGACAAATAGCAAGACCGCAAGATGACTGAGCATCTTTCGCAGAATGTATACCGTCATCGCACGTCAATCACTCTAACAGTTATGTCTACACTGATGACTACTAAGAGTTGCGTTTACTGATGTTTGCACGTAAACCTTGCTTGCTTCTACGGTGCATCAGGCAGCTTTTTGCCATAGGTCAGTGCTGTCTAAAGCGCTGCCAGCCCTCTCTAGTACGTCCTTTGCCTGATCCATGAGCGTATGCCTTTGCTCGCTTTAGAACTTTGCTTTTCACCTCGGCTGCAAACCTGTCTTTTCTTAAAGAAGATCCCTCGTCGTTCATTTCCATCTCGGTTAATTACGCTGTTCAATCCTGAGGACATTTCACAAAAATTCGTGCTCAATATTACTAGTGAGCACCCGATGAATTAGCAGTGTCTTATTCTTCAATACCCAGCGGAGGACCAATAATTGTTCTCTATCATTTGACCAGGTGAGATTTCCAGCAACATATTTCATTATGTTTAGATATATTTTGGGGAAAGTTCTAATTTTGATTGTGCCGTGTTAATGAGCGAACAGATAACACGAAGTTCGGAATAGTTGATAGGTAACAGCAGACGAGTGTAATCTTAAATACATGTAAGTATTGTTAGTGTCAATTGTCTGCGACTGCCGATACCAGACTCCCTCCTACAGAACAAATATCATTTAATGCGTGGAAAACTCTTTTAATATTAGCCGGTACTATTGTGATGTTTCTCTTTCTTAATACTGCCATGGCACCGGCTATTCCGGTTATAGCTGAGGACTTTCAAATTTCCCAATCTCTTTCATCTTGGGTGATGACAGCATACATGGTTTCAGGAGCTGTCATGACTGTCATAATGGGAAGGATGGCAGACCTTCTTGGAGCCAAGAAAATGCTAATGATTATGATGGCGTGTTTTACTGTAGGAACTATCTTGGCACCATTTGCTAATGATATATCCACCCTCATTGCCATTAGGGCACTTCAAGGAATAGCAATTGCTAGTACTCCGATTTCAACTAAATTAATTAGAGATCAGTTCCCGAAAAGCAAGTTTCCTCTTGGCATGAGCATATATCTCTCCGCCTATTCTGGTGGTATGGCGCTAGGGGCCGTGTTAGGACCTATAGTAGCTGCAGGCGCAGGTTGGCAGGCCAATTTCTACTTTTGCGCTCCTATTGCAGTAGTTTTATCATTTGCTTGCTGGAAGTTCATCCACGTTGATGAAAGTAAGAAGATACACGAGCATGATCATGCTG
>JBKPEN010000239.1:0-6702 GCA_046728425.1 Thermoproteota archaeon | reverse complement strand
GCAAAAGCTATGACACATCAAACAAAACAACTTTGGAAGGAGAGGCACACACGCACATAAAAATGCAAGAGGACACAAAAACCCACAAACAAAAAGAAAAACCCGCTGAATAAATAATGTGGGGGTGGGGACTATGATCCTTTAAGAAGAATGTTAAACTGTCGTCTTTAGGACCCACACTTCTTCATACAAAAGCGGCAGCAGGAACAACTGTATGTCAAATACCTTTTTACAGATTGTTGGTAGCCTTTTCAGGAACACATTTAGAGAGTGGGCAGTGTTATATTTTAAACGTAGATGAATCTGCATTATTCAATCCATGTGAAACGATTTGAGAGTGGCCTAATGATAGGGATGATGATAGTTATAACAACCTGTGCCATGACTTTCCTCTTCTTTGCAGCAAATTTTGGAACAAAGGCATATGCCCAGGAGAATAACATTAACAATAACGATACCGCACTTATCCTAGAAGACATGCGTGCAATAATGCGTGATCAACAGCGTGACATGTCCTCAATCAACAATATGACTTCTACAGAAGTTGAGTCAATCAAGAATATGACATCTGTGCAGCTTGAGGTTTTGAAGGATATCAATACGACCTCTACAAAGTTAGCTGTACAATCAGCCTATACTGCATTAAGTGTTTTTTTCCTGGGTATTAGTCTAGTAATATTTGGTCTAAAATTGACATCTAAGGTCGCTCCACGAATTGGCAGATCTATGAATATAATGGTATGGGCGTTGACTGTCCCTGTAATTATTTTAGTTAGTCTCTACCAGTACGGAGAAATAACAGGCACTCCGTTAGTTACAGTGACTGAGGAGCCTTATTTTCTTGTCTCTTTTCTGCTGTATATTCCAATAGGTATAGTTGTCTTTCTCCTATTGGAACAAAAAGGGATTATGCAAGAGCAAGGAACGCACATTTCCAGGCCAATACTAGAAATGGAGAAATTAGTTGGATTAAAAGAAAGAGGGCTGATATCAGAAGAAGAGTTTCAGAAGCTCAAGACAGAGCTACTCACAAAATTGTGAAGATGGATGATTGACGTTAATGACGACGACAACAACTCCAAAATAAAATCATCTGTGAGGTATGAATCATAGATTATGTACAGACACGGTTTCTGATCTGATTCACGATATTTCTCCTACTCTGATCTACTTTTCAAATTCAATGTACGTACGAACAAACCTTCCTGTTTCACCAAATGAGCCTATGCATATGTCCAAGTACGTCCCAGCCACAATAGTATCACTGCCGAGCCCATTAGGCAACCCTTCCATTTACTTTTGTATGAACTATGTAGGCTTGATAGTATATATCCCTAGGTCTCATAATATGCAATAACGTCTCAATTGAGTCTGGCTTTTTCGGCTCAAGTGAATCAAGATATTCCCTTGCCTCAACAAATGGTCGGAGTTTCAGTCCTAAAGTAGGATTTAGGTCACCGATGGATAAAGACTAACTTTTCATCTCAATAAGAAATTTCAGCTTCAAAAAACTTAGCCGCACAAACCGTATGTACAAAATTACACCCGTAGACATCTCTATCTTATTAGAGTCATCCTAAACCATAATTGCAAATTCCATGTCGAAGTATATTCTAGGGCGCGAGAACTGCAGCACGAAAAATCCACGGGTGATAATGATATGGACAAGGGGATTATCTCTCCCTCTCTCTCCTCTTCTCTTCGATAGTTTGGCTAGGGTCGGGAAATAGGAGGAGGAGGGTTAAACAGCTCAATAAGGCGATCAAGTCATAGATGCTACGCTCATCATACTCTAGTTGTTGTTAGCTTCCACAATTGGTTTAAAGCTCAAGCGCAAGCTGTTCAAGAATATGTGATTTACTAAACATCTCATGATATACGTGCATTGAAAGATCAGGACTAAAATAGATGATATACGTTGAGGCTATTGCCCAGGTAGTTCTTATTTCAGATGGTAGGCAAAATGATAATCTCACTTCGAATCCATTATGAAATAAAGGGCATTAAAGTTTGATTTATGAAGTTCAGCTAACATTCTCTAAAGGTTAACTTGCTCGGCAGGAAATTCGTTAGGGTCTAGTAAATTAAATTCCTCAAGAAATTTCTTTCTTTCTTCATCCGATTCGATATATCTCTTGGCTTCACCTTTTCGTACCTTATCTAGTTTGTGAATCGCATCTTTAAACCCCTCAACGTTCATTACTATTCCATAGTAATCTCTTACTCTTTCTAGAGTTGTTTCGTAATGTCTCTTGTCACCGGATGCTGTAGCATCGGATATTATCATCACATCATAGCCTATGTTAAATCCCTCCCTTAGTGAAGTCTCTACACAAATTGAAGTATCAACTCCAGTAAATACTAAGAGATTAATGCCTTGGCTCTGAAGCCAAATCCGTAGGTCGGTATCTTGGAAAGCAGAATCTCTTCGTTTAATAACTACTGGATCTTTTTCTTTAGGCTTAAGTTCATCAATTGTTACTCCATCCCACGTACCTCTCACACAAATGGGTATTTTTAATCTCTCCTGTCTTGATTTCGGTAAGATGTTATGGACGTTTGTGAGTATATCAATTCCGCTAGCCTCCTTCACTGCTTCGGTATAAAATACTGGAATACCCATGCCCCTGCAGAATTCAATTAAATCCTTAAGCTTTGGAATAATCTCTCTATACAGGGAGGTGTTCATCCCTAGTTTATCATAAGATCCTCCCTTTCCCACAAAACCATTCTGCATATCTACAACTATCAATGCGGGTGAAATGGTACGTCCGTTAGGAAAAGTGACTTTGAACATATTCTACAGCTGCTGTTGATTATTCCCCTGCAGATAAACCTTTACGTAGAGATATGATAGATACACCCTATTGGGGTTCAGCTAAATCAAAACATTTTTGGATTACCATCTATTCCATACCTTATAATTGCAGGTTGCGTCACCGAAAAGTGAGGAGTCAGCTTTAAGGCCAAGATTATTGAGCGCTCAGGTTTACAAGCATACAGTAGAGAGAGAGAAGAGAGGGCATCGCAGTGACTGTTGAACCAGATCCAGGGCTGAAGACCCGCTATTACCTGTTGATGGTCTATGCTGCACTGTTCGGCGTTCTGGCTTCTGTGCTCACGGCGGGATATATTACGCTCTACAACCTTGGAGTAAACTTCTTCCAGCAGGTAAGTCTCTCCGTATTCAATGTTAACATATGGCCGCTTGTCCTGCTGACTGGAGCCGGCGTAATCGTCGGCCTTGTAGTCAAATTCCTTGGACAGCGTGGGGGATTGGGGGTTGCTCAGCAGCAATACGCTAAGATGGGCCGCCTCAAACCCAGGGACCTGCCCAGTATCTTGCTTCAAGGATTCACAGCACTATGGAGTGGTGCTGCAGTGGGTCCTGAGGGCCCTCTTGTTTTTCTAACCGGCGGAGTTGGAACCTTTTTCTCTGATCGACTCAAGCTCCAGAAAGACGATGTACAGGTACTAGTCTATAGTTCAATCGCAGGAGCCTTCGGAGGTTTCTTCGGTTCACCAGTCGTCGGAGCTATCGGCGCTATTGAGTACATGTTCATCAAAGAGCTTGATCTCTATCGCCATTTGATCCCCGGACTTCTCGCTGCTGCTGTTGGTTGGGCCGTTTATTACGCACTATTGCAGACCTCTTATTTGGGAATATACGACTTTCCTAATTATGATGCTCCCCGCCTTGTTGACCTATGGTGGGCTTTTTTGGTCGGTGTCATCGCGGGCGTCGTTGGGATCATGTTCAAACTGATCTTTGGAATTTTGCACCTTGCCTTCAGCCGGCTCAAGAAGCGACCCATCCTCCTCGCAATCACAGGGGGTGTGGTCATAGGCCTAATAGGTTCATTCCTCCCCTTGACCCTATACTCAGGTCAGGAATCGTTACTTCAAATCATTCATAATCCTGCCGCCTTTGGCGTAGGTTTGCTGCTCCTGCTATTGCTGGTCAAGGCTCTACTAACAAGCACATCATTTGCTACAGGCTTTGAAGGCGGCCCCATCTTCCCGTCACTCTTCATTGGTGGCACTCTCGGACTAGCGCTAACCAAGATCCTTACTTTCATACCCGAAGGTGTGGGGGTGACGGCGGGGATGGCAGGCGTTGCATCCGCTATTTTCCCAATGCCTCTGACGATGATTCTATTACTGGGATTTATGGGAGGGCAAACAGACCTTTTGCCAATAATTGTCATTGGAGCCGTTATAGGTTTCCTAGTATCGAAGGTGCTCACACCCTTACTTCCTAAACTTCCTAAACGCGGCGCACAGTCGGAGGGCGTCAGAGATGAGTCCCAAACAACCTGAGAAGATATATTTTCATCTAGACTAACAATAATAGCAGCAGCAACAGGAGGGGGCATAATTGACAAGCATGTATATGCAGCCTTACAGGTTGTATAGAATAAGAGCACAAGCCCAGTTAATGAATTAGAGATATATCTTGTTGATTCAGGTACAGTTACTTTTATTAGTGCATGTTTAATCCTGTATTTCTTCCTACTGAACTAGTATATGCTGGATCAACAATGGACGTTATCGTTAAAAACCCGGGCTCGTGGGATTCGAGAGAAAAAACCTTCAAAATAGAGACGCAATGGAACTAAAGGCTATTGGATGGGTGGGACCTGACCGTCAAAACATATTGTTGATATGATAATGAATATGTTTTGAGGTTCATTTCTATCATTATATCTTCTACCTATTGTCCAATCGGCTGCTGCTGTTGATTTTTTGCTGTCTCATATAGGTTGGACATCGAACGGCAGAATAAATTTTGGGTTAAAGCCATTGTTACAAAAATTAGTTACAAAAATTAAGGATGCTATATGAATTAACAACCCACATATTTTATCCTGAAACACTACACACCAGGTATTGCACTTATAATTGTGTTGTTCATATTATCGGAATTACTGTTGGCAGTTGTATCATTAGCTACCGATCTAAATGCATTGAATGCCTCAAGCTCAAATCTCAATGATTCAGACAAAAGTTCAAGTGATCTTTCATTTTCAGACAGGTCTCCTGTAGTTATGTAATTTCGAAGATGTTCTTGACTCTCCATTTCTGTCCTTATGGACTCTGAGTAAAGATCAATAGCTTTGCTATAGTTTTGGGGTAGAGAGCCTGGCCATTGTTTTAAGGCATCTGCTCTAGATAGCAATTGTTGATACATCTGCAAATAGAGATCTGTAACCATCACAAAAGTTTGATTATCATATACTCCTGACTGCAATTTGGCTAGTTCATCTTGGTAGGCAAAGGAAAGATTGCGGGTATCATTAACAATTCCTATGAAGGCATCTTCAAATGCATGAATTGTGGTATTTTGTGATGGTGAGGATGTTGATGATGGCAGTGACTGTTGCATTTCTGTCTGATTTTGTGTTGGCATTTGAGTTCCTTGTTGTTGTTGTTGCTCAACTATACCAATAGACGTTAGGAGCATTGGCTTATGCAGCATTTGTGGTTTGTAAATTTGCTCCTCCTCTTCTGCATAGGCTTTTGCGCTTGCAGGACTAAATTCTGCAGATATTGCTACGGACAGTATCAGCGTGGCAGCTAACAGTCCAAGATACCAAGTTCCTTTACTATTATGTATAATTAAAGCAATGCCTCTTAGTTGGCGTTTATTGTTACCCTTTGCCCCAGTCATTTAGCGGTAATTGTCAACGCTGTCTTGTATTTAATTAGGATGAAAATAATTCCTAGAAGATCATTCAAGAACCATATCGGACACATTGCCATAGGATACACCTTTCTTATCTAATAATGGCTAAAGAGGCCATTTCACAATGGTAAAACAAGAAATGCTATGTATAAACTGCTCTTTTATTTCTCAATTTTTTCTCTTGTTCAGGAGGAAGTATCCTAATTCTTTTTAGAAATCCGACTTTCTGACTACTAACTCTAATTTCTCGTTACTGATTATTCATTTCTTCCTGTTCCACCAGCAGTTCTTGTCTATGCTTTTGTTCTTGTTTTTGCAATTTTTCTTCACCACTATCCCTAGTACCTTCTTCTTCTCAAGCGTATTGCAAGTAGCTTTTTCTGCTAATCACTTTTTTGAAACAGAAACCGGAGTTTAATATTGTGTAGCTGAGCGGCAAAACCAACTAAGCAGAATAAGCAACCAAAGTTCCAGGCAAGATAGAGTCATTTTTGATCAGCATGAAAAATTGCGGTTACAAAGATAGGCAGCGTCAATGTTGTTGATGGTGTCAGCTACTGGCTCTGCTTATGTTCAGGCTTGCTTGCAGAAAAAAGAATAAGGATATTTTCAGACTTTGGATATTCTTTTGATATCATATACGGAGAGCAAAAAAGGGGAGAGAGAGCCTCTCTGTTATTTTGGTATTGTTAAGGTTAGAGTAGCTGCTGCGTTAATGCCTTTGAGAGAAGCTTGAATTTATTCTAGCACACCACCGCTGCGATCACTAACCTTATTGTTCTTCTTCTGCTAGAGTTTGTCCTGGACTTTCATTTTCGCCTTCTGCGCGTTCTTCTTCTAATCCGATGCGTCCTCCTTCTTCTTCGCTTACTTGGCCTCCTCCAACTGCAGTGATATTGGTAGTAGCATTAGTTGCATTACCGCCGGCTGCCATGGTAGCATTAGTTGCATTACCGCCGGCTGCCATGGTAGCATTAGTTGCATTACCGCCGCCTGCTGTTTGGTTGCCACCGCCC
>JBKPEN010000204.1:0-7275 GCA_046728425.1 Thermoproteota archaeon | reverse complement strand
GAGGAGTTTGACATTGATGAGCCAATGGTGACAAGTGGCAACTACAGGGTGATGCTTACTTACTTTCCACCAGGCGACTCTCTAGACAGGGAACAATTGGAGTTAGTTTTTGAGTATAATGCTATTCGTGATACAGATCCTGCTCCTCCTGGAGCAGTAGCAGCAGCAGTTGGCAGCCAACCTGCACCTGTTCAGAGTACAACAACATTCTTTCAAAGCGCAAATGACAGCTTCAGTGTACAGGTACCACAGGGATGGATAATCCAGGATGTGAATAATACAGGCTCTAAGTTGATGGAAGAGGTAACAAATGGCTATGGAATACTAGCCCAACTCTGCCCAGAGCAAGAAAAGCAACAAGGAGCACCAATACCTCCTAATGTTGACAGCCGTGGAGGTGATACTTTAAGTTGTGAAGGCTCTGAAAGCTATGTTATCCACATTGTTCGGTATCCCGACTTGGACGATAGACTTCAAATAGGTAATAATGATACTACTAGCAGCAACATGACAAGTAACAATGATATTCTATTATATCATCTACATAAGCTTCAAGAAATTGATTACAGAGCTATACAGATTGTAAATAGTGCAGATATGACAGTCAGCCTCATAAATCCGATAATAAACCAAACAATTCAAACAGTACCAGCCAAGTTCATAGAAATGATATACAGTACTGCATCTGCTCCAAATGAACCAAGAAGTGGGTATCTCATTTCAACAGCTACTAATGCGACAGCTCCTAACGTAGGAGTTACAAAGGGCTATACTGTCTTTTATGAAGGCAGTTCTGTTTCTGCTGCAGAACCAACAATAGGATTTAGCAGTTTACGACAACTACCGCCAGCAGTCAAGCAGGTATTTGATTCATTTGAGTTAATAGCAGCACCAGAAGTAGCACAAGCATTAGCAGAACAAGAAGCAGCAGAAGCCGCCCAAACTGTGGAAAGTGGCAGGGACGATGGTGGTGGTATAGACGATTTACTTCTTTTCTGGAATATTTCTTAAATATTATTAATTTTTTGCTCAGAAAGTATCAAGATAGAAATAAAGTACTGTCACAAGATCTTCGCTTCGCATCTTAGACAATCAGAAATAGAATGAGGAATGCTCGACCTACAGTAGGGACGTATCTCAAAACAGTATTTACATGCGGCTACCTTATTCATAGCTTAGATTATAGAGCAATGATGTTATACATACTTTGGATAATAAACCCCAAAACAAGATAGAGGGGTATCTTGTCTGCGTCAGTCGCAGCTAATACACAAAATGTCAGATACAAAGTGGAGGTGACAACGCATGGAAAGCAAGGGTAAGAACTTCTTACCATCCTCTACTAGAAGTTTTCACAATCTGCTGTTTTAGTGTCTCCTTCAGCTTCGTTATAGTCCGTGATTGTATCCACTCCTCCACCACAGATGAATCTTTGTGCTCCTTCACCTCCAGTTAACAAGTCGTCACTATCTCCTCCGATTACATCAGGCGAATTTGATCTTACTACTCTAGGTGCAACCAGTAGCATTCCTATAGCTGCAGCTGCTAGTATGCAGACTACTATGAGGGCTATTATGATGTTTGTTGTATCATTCATATTCTATGGACAAAACCGCATGATGTGCCATTACTAAGGTAATAGATGCTAATACTGTCATTCTCATAAAGTAATAAAGGATATAGACATGTGTATTTGTTTGGTTAAAGCTTTGGATGGTATTATTGCTGCCGAAATAGCTCTAGCTGCTAACCTATGCAATTGAAGAAGGAATGGCGGAGGATTTTGGTACAATTGCTGGCTCTAATTCCTTACATGTTTCCCCATTTGACACAGGAGATGTTGGGACTAACTGATTAGGTCCTATGGCCGCATCAACGGCAACATCTATCTCCATGTCAACGGTTAGCTGTCTCTCCAAGCAATCAAATGAATCTACTGTAAGACAGTCTTTCAAATTTTTTCGCAAAGATACAATAAAGAGAATAATTTTGATGATACTTTCCGCTCCTGCCAACCCTTGCCAAGCGGAGATAGATTTCACAAGCAACATAGTTAGCTCTGAAGGGAGGCGGAGAGGGAATGCCATAAATGGACCATCATGGATCTACAGATTGTATTATGTCAGAGACAGAAAGGGAGACCTTCAAGTGCGATAGATGCGAGATGAGCTTTAGTTCAGAAAGCCAAATGAATGCCCATAAGGTGAGTGTCCATGCTGTTGCAAGTGGAGAGCTAACAACCCGATAATAAGTGTCAATCTCATACATCAGTTTCTCACTCTTCACTCTCTCAGAGACCAATTCCTAGGTAAGGAAAAGTGATGAACATATATCTGATGCAGAGAGTATAGCAACTATATTCAACGGTACTAGTGGTAAGGAGATGTTTTGCTCTTTGTTTTGTTCTTTCCGCGAACTTTGTACTTTGATGTCAATTAGCATATGCTTGACTTGCCAATGCCCTCTACCAACCAATTATGTGCATAGATCTTTTGAACAAGAGCAAAAGCAAGAGATATGTAAATGATCTCAAAAAAGAAGACCTGACGCGAACTAGAATAAGAGATTTAGTCAACGATGAAAGAGCTATAGCAACAATCATTCTATAGCGGCAACTGCACACTGTACACCAGCAGCAGCTTTGCCACTATTTTTACTCTCGATTCGTAGGTTATCTCCTGCTGCTAGTATTATCCTGAGAATGAATATTTCCATAATTTACTTGGTTATCGACAGGCAGGGCCAGTTATTATCTGATTACCTTCTAATCGTTGCCGAAATAGATAAGCCGCCATATGCCTATGTGGCCTAAAACCGTGAAGCGTATCATTCTTTATGATAATGTCGCTTAGAAATATCTATATTCATATAAAAAAGATATGCGCGCAAATGTACGTGTATATACACAAAGATAAAAAATACTATTGCTCTTGTGGCACTATTCTAGATATAGTACCCATCGTTGGATGAAACGTTAGTACATAGAGGTATCCATCAGTACCCGTCTCTATATCAGTAATACTACTAGGAAAGCCAGTACCGAATATTACCGCAGCCCTTTGTCTGTCATTGCTTGCTACTAAATCATCAGCTAGTCCTGACTCTTCAAATTGCAAGCCTGTTCTGTCTTCATTTACCTCAAAAAAGTAAAGGTCGCCATTGTTAGCGTCTCCAACAAAAATATTATTGGTATAATCAGTACCGAGCTTGTCTGAGTTATAAAATTCTATATCTGTAACACCCACAGTCCTTCCCCAACTAAATACTGGATCCGCATATGAAGAAGAACCAAGAAAGTTAACCAAGTCATTCTCAGATGTTACATTATTGCTTTCAATTGGACCCATTACCATTGCCCATCCACTGTTAAAGCCTGGTCTGACAATATTAATTTCATCAAATCCATCAGGTCCATTTTCAGTGTCCCATAGCATCCCCGTCACTGGATCTAACGCAAGTCCAAAGCTATTTCTGATGCCATATGCATAATACTTGCTTAAGTTTGAGTAGCCACCATTCGTACTGCTAACATTTAGAAATGGATTGTCCTGAGCTGGTGAACCATCTGGATTTATTCTTAGGATCACTGATGTATCATCAGGAAGGGAACCATTCTTGAAATTCTGAAGCGTTCCCTTTCTGTTAAGATCTCCAATGACAGCATAAATCTGCCTGTTTTCCGAATCAGCTATTAATTTACCGCCATTATGGTTCTGTCCTGGTAATACAGGGAGATCTAAAATCAATGTTCCATTTGAAAGAGATTTGTACGTATCGTTCCATACAAATCTGTATATCCTGTTACCCAATACCTGTGATCTATCTTCCTTGCTAGCCTCTGTAATATAAAAAAATACAAACGTTGGTGTTGTTGTTGATGACGGTGGTGCTAAGGTGGCGTCACTCGTATTGTTATTATTGTCTCTTGTTGTTATTGTGTATGTGTCTGACACCTCATTAAGTACAGCCACTCCAAGCAATCCCCGTTCGTTTTGGTCGTTAACGGTGAGGTTCAATAATGTTATTTTGGACTTATTTTCATTATCAAAGAGGATTACCTCGCCACTTTTTTCTAAAATTAGTATATCACCATGATTACCAATAAAGGCCATACTTGTTGGAGATTTTAGTCCATCTGTTACAAGCTCTACCTCTAGGTCGTTATCATCTAGGTTAGGAGAAGGATTATTATTGCTAGAGGCTTCTGGCTGTTGAGTTAATACTGCTATTTTCTTTGGCAATAATTGTTGTACTGATGATGGATCGTTCTGTTCCACTCTGTTAATAGTTATACTATGAGGGACTAGAATCCAAAGACTTGCTATAATGGCTAAAAAAACAAACAAACAACTCTTTGCTGTTATGAAACCGTGTCACCTTTTGATGGATGAGCCCATGAAATAGGATTTATAGATTGTCTAACTTTATTCTAAGAATACTTCTAAAGGAGATCATCTAAGGAGAACGGAGCGATATTTGGGTTATCTCTACCACTGAATCAAGATTAGAATAATACAACTTTTTCAAGGCAGAATGATATTCTACACTTCGGACTTACTCTGCACATAAGAATTTATTTCAAATGTCTCTGCGTATCTCGCATGGCTCTGCTCTGCGTACTATATGGTCTGTTCAGATTTCAGGTAGGAGTCGTGTTGTAAAAGATCATATAGAAACGTAGGCACAGCAATGCAAGAAATCGTACGTGTTCTTAAATGCTCCTTTTCCTTTTCTCAAATGCTTAGTCTATGATGACCTTTTGGTGCAGGTACAGCTGAGATCCAAAGGCTTTATATGTATGCTAAGGTCACCGACGATCAATAATCTGTCATATTTCTCCTTTGCAAGATCAATTTGAGTCATTAATCCACCGTTTATATTATAGACAAAAACCATAGTGTCTTTGACTAATGTCATACGGTGAAAGAAGATATGGCGGAGGTAATCGCTTCGGCGGTAGCTTCGGACCAAAGCCTGTAGAAACAGGTAAGGAATACGATGTACAGATAACTGAAACAAGCAGACAAGGCGACGGTATTGCTAGAGTACAAGGATTTGTCATTTTTGTAAAGGGCGGCAAAGTTGGCCAAAGCTGCAAAGTGAAAATCACTAATGTGGGCGCAAGGTTTGCAACTGCAGAATTGACTTCACCAACAACGACAACAGAGTAGAAACATATACAGCAATTACAGAAAAACCCTCAACAAAAAGAATGTGGCAACTACCTTTTAACCGGACGGAAAGTACCACAGATGTTTTTTCCTATTTCTTACAGCAATTGCCTATAGCGCATAGCTTTAATTAGTTTATAATTCACCTCTTGTTTAATTGAAAAGAAAATATTCGAGCAGCGGCGGTAGCAGGTGCGAATGCATTTGTCATAAACGGCCAAATACCGACTATTGCGGCTACTGTTCCCCCTCGCATACTAGAGGGATATCATCTAGAAGATGATAATAAACGGCTAAGAAGAAGAAACATTTTCTTAATTTTCAAATGTGGAAAATTAAGTATTAACTAGTAGCGAGCCATTAGTATGATGATAATGAGGATAACCTAAGCCAAACGGCTGATCAGTGGCCGTCGACATAAATAACCCGCCGATACACCGCAGGATGCATAAAAAGATTAAGGTTGCTTCTTTAATAGTTTCTTAATCTTTCGCTAAAGATAGGAGATAATAAAATATCTCCCCTTAAGAATTAATTTGGTATTTTTGAACAAGCGAAAATAAATGACATAAAGAAAGAGCAGACCCGATTGATTATGCAAATTTTAGATTTTAAAAACGGGAAATTAATTCCCGTTAATCCCTTGTGCCACAAGTATCGAATAGCAGCCAAGACCACAGTCTTCACATAGTGGCTTCATGCTCTTGCTATCTGCACTACCAATGCAGCAGGGTTGTTTTATCTTTCCCTCATGATCCAGAGACAAGATAGCCCATGATGGACAATCTACTGGAGTCGTTCCGATGCCGCCCCAGTTACCTTTCATAAGCGATAGTTGTTTGGGGGGGTTGACTATAAATTCAGGATATTTTCTTTTCATTGCAATTATCCTGTCAACGACTTGGTTGCGTGTATCTCCAAATGGTAACATCAATGGATCGCCCTTTACAAAGGGTGTGTGAAACTGAAAACCAATTTTGTTTACTTTACCTCTCCATTCTTCTGTCAAGTCGTCCACAGTCATGTAATTTTGCGAGTTTATCGTCATTGTGATCCAAATATCTTTCCATGCTGGTTTTCCGTTTCTGTCTGGGCCTGCAATATAGTCAAGTATGTTCTTCTTTGTCTTTGCATATGACCCCTCACCCCTTATGGTGTCATGTACGTTCTCTGTTCCATCGATTGATACCCAATAAAAGTAGAGCGCATCGTACCTCTTAAGAGGAAAGGTAGCATTTGTCACGACGCAAACTCTATGCGGCATTTCTTTGCAAAAGACTTCTATAATGTCTGGCCGTAAGGTCGGCTCGCCCCCAACTAGGGTCGTGACAAATATGTGCTTCTTATGGAAAGTAGTCTTGATTATCCGACGCCAGTCTTCTGCTGTCAAATCACGCTCTTCCTTACGATTGAGCCACCAGTAACAATGCGTACAGTGAAGGTTGCAGACGTTATTGACATCGACAGAGCCGTACATTGGCTGTTTTTTCTTGAACAACTTATAAGCTGTTATTTTCTTGAAGATGCTAACGTAAAAAGGCATTTCACGCATAAGGTCAGTTATGCTTCGACCATAAACTAGGTCTACCATCTATTGTTGACATGGTTGCCTAGTAATTAAATCTATAGAGAGAGAGGTTGTTCAAGTGCCGATAACAAGATTATACTGTGATTAAAAACCTTTAGCTGCTCTCCGGTTTTTCCAAATTGAACAGCTTTTTTGAGGTTAGATGTTTGTCCAAATTACATATTTACACCAGGAGATTCCTTTGGAAATTCTCAAATGTAAATATGAGAATTTTTTTATTTTTTTTTAAAAAAAGCTTATTATTGAAATTCATGTTGGAACTGCAATGTAAAGGTGAGAGAGCAAGATCTTTTTTTTGCATTTGATACCTGTCTCATTAATTATGCTCTGGTTAGAAAAGATCTTCCAATCAGTATCAGTTATATACGCGCTCGGTGTATTATAAAGTAGTAGGGTTTTTAGTGCAAAATAGTTTTCCGATGAGAGAATGGCACCTTGAACACATGGAAAAGACAGTTGTAAAATATGTCAAGGGTCTGTCAGAAAATGCATCAGGATGGGAGAAGAGAAATCACA
>JBKPEN010000149.1:0-2159 GCA_046728425.1 Thermoproteota archaeon | reverse complement strand
GAGCTAGATTGCTTTAGAAGTGGTATACTATACTCACCTAAGCAGAATTTCACAATAGGTTATTATCTGGAAGCTTTTTCATACCAATTCCTTTGTATAATCTTGTTGGTGTTGCAGTAGTTATTCTTATCAGTATTGATTTGTCTTTTACATTATTATTATTCAGTTCAGCCTTTCAGCCTATATCTGCCCAAGAACAGATCAGGCTACATACAGTTACAGATCAAGGCACATTCAGGGTTGAATTAATATGGACTCCAAACGATATTAGAAGAGCAAACACATTTGAAATACACTTTATTGACCCAGACACAGGCATCGAAATTGAAGATATCAAGTATGACATTTCAATTTACAGAGATAACAGGGCTCAGATTCAGCGGTTAGATCAAGCATCTACTTTTCAGGAAGTTTTCTTTGAAGAAGCGGGATCATATGAAATAAGGATAGATGATATTGAAGATTTGGGAGAGGGGGTCGTAATACCAATACAGGTCACGCCAGAGTTTCAGTCTAAGGTGTTCTTGCTCTTTATCGCTGCAGCTGGCATAGCATTGTTTGCAGCTAGGGTAGCAAGTGGTAACAATTTATTTAGGCACCTCATCAATTAACGCTAATGGCAAGAAACATATTCTTTTTGATGATTGCATTGCTGGTTGGAGCAGTTTTCAGCGTTACGACCGCCACCACTATTGCTGCGCCAGCTTATGCTCAAGAGGGCGGAATGGTAAAAAGTACAAGCAAGGGCACGCTTGATATTAGCTTAGCACCTACATGGAGTGACGCTGGACAAGCCACGTTCACTGTGAGCTTCCTTAACCCCGGCACACAAACTTTACATCAGCACCAAGATTACGATTTTAGGATACTGAAGGATGGTCAACAGGTTTTCAGTGCAGCAGGGCAAACAGGGCAGTCTGTTCTACACAATGTTGAGGGTACATTGACAATACCATATACATTCCAAGATAATGGAGATTACACTGCACAAGTATTCCTTGCTGGCACTGGAATCCCTGCAATACCTACTGACGAAGAAGCCACATTTCCAATCACAGTAACACCAGAATTTCCAGCTGGAGGTATTCTAGCTGTTGTACTGGCTGCATCGTTGACAGCTGTCATAGTGTTTTCACAGAGGGTGAAGCTCTTCTAGAATTTTTTTCTTTCGTCGTTTTTTTTGCTTCGTCAAGTGATTAAGAATATGATAGTAATAATGACAACCCTCACTGCTGCAATATTATAACGAGATGGTAGGTAATTTTACAAAGAATTTGTTTGTATGCTTACTAGCTCTTTTGTCTTAATGCAGTCCGCATATTCCGCTTTAGATCAATTGAAGACTTGGCGTAGAAAATCGCACTCATAACTATGCCAGCTGCTATACCGGGCCCAGCAGCAGTTGCAAATGAAAATCCGAGTTGTGGAATTCCGCCCCCTGTTGTTGATGCATTCGACAGCTGCTGTTCCGCTTCTCCTCCTCCTCCGCCGCTGCCATTATCTAAAGTAGAAAGAGATGAGGGAGGCTTTGCAGTTGTGGTAATGCTGCCAAGTGCCTTGCCCTGCTGGGCTGCAAACCAGATTCTGCCGTTGTCATCTGAAGTTATCCACTGTATGAAGGACCCTGCAATTGGGATATTCGCCTCTTTACTCGCTCCTGTTCTTGGGTCTAGCACTGCCACCTTGTCAATCAGGTGCTCTGCGACCCAAAGATTGCCATAGTTGTCCATGGCCATGCCAAAGGGTAAGCCAGCCTCATTAGGTGATGGATACTTGTGGAAAGTACCGAGGAGTGTGTTAAAAGCAGTCACCGTATGGGCAGTGTGCTCTGAAATGTAAAGTGTTCCAGGATTGTTCGGATCCTCAAATATTGCTGTTGGCTCAGCAAGTGCTTGCTGCCCACTTTTTGGTGCATATTCAGTTATGTTACCGCTGTTGACATCTATTTTTGCAATTTTTCCAATAGCTTCGGTAAACCATATGTTACCTTGACTGTCAGTTATGATTCCCACCGGCTCTGCCTGAGCTGTTGGAATGTCATATGACGCGAACTGCTCTGTTTGAGGCATGAATTTTACCACCTTGTTTGCCTGAGAAATGGGTACCCATAGGTTTCCGCTACCGTCCATCGTAATCCCAGTCCCAATACCTTCTATTGG
>JBKPEN010000088.1:0-2311 GCA_046728425.1 Thermoproteota archaeon | reverse complement strand
AAGATTGTTAATACCATCATCTAGTGTTATTTTCTGCTCCGTGTTCATCTTCATAGATCTTATCAGTTTCCTAATGCCATTAGCAGCATCCTCTGCCTTAAGCCATGTCCTTTCACTGTCTTCTATTTTTTTGGACCCACTACTTGAGCCACTTTTCTTAACGGTCATTTCAGATACTATTCATAATCAATAACTAATTATTAAGCATAAAAAATTATTGCGGTATGCAGTGCAGATCCTATTATAAAGTTAGCCCCTTCAATTCTCTATGGTGTAGAATAACTGAGGTCACGACTGATGATACCTTGTAGTCATATAGTTGAGTGTGTCCATACTCTCTCTTTAGAGTTCAATTGCCATGAATAATTCCCCAAGTTTATACCATTACTAGACAGTGCTACCATTGTTACTATTGTTGTCAAATCTAATATTCTGAAGCTTAGCCATCCTCGAGCCGCAAAGTCAAAAGAACACTTCCCATGCCTCAGAAGCTGGAAGTTCACCTGTTCTAGATCTCTGCTTTAGATACCTGGCCAAATCGGTGACTGTGATAACACCCACAACATCTTCGCCATAAGTATCTTCAACTATCAGGTGTCTTAGCTTCTTTGTTGCCATAATTTTAGCTGCTTCTTCAATTGGTGCGTTCTTTTTTACCTTGACTGTTGGAAATGACATCAAAGACATTGCACTTATGTCACCAGGCGCCAATTCATTGGCAATGATCTTTATCATATCGCGTTCTGTAAGGATACCGATAATTCCCCCCTCATCATCTGTTATAGGAATTGAACTAATATTTTCCTCTAGCATCTTTTTCGCAATATCCAGAACACTTTTCTTAAAATTCATAGTCACTGTTGTTATCGTCATATAATCCTCGACTAGGGCACCATCATCATCATCAACGGTGTTATTCTTGTAGCTCATTCACTTAAGATATCTTTGCAAAGATGATATATACATACTCAAGGAATACTCTGCCTTGCACTGCACTCATAGAGGTAATATATGAGCAATCACCCACACGGTCGCTTATAACGTCAATTAGAGCAATTATACGACAGAGCGGTAATGCCAGAAATAATTATAAAAAATTCTCTTAATATAGAGTCGGCTACGAAATCCTGCTGTTTACTAGTGTTATAGTTCCAACATCTTTCTGTTCAGAAGAGCATACTATGTAGTAGAGGATTGCAACGACTGTCGCGTGTATAATAAAATTGAGGACATGCCGCACTGTTAACAATATGCCATCCAAATGGTTATTATGAGACCGAAGATAGTACCAGAATCGCAGTATGGATCAGGAAGATATTCAATCTATCTCGACTACTTCCTCAGATGTAGAACAGGTGCCATACGAAAGCGTATGCACCTGTAAGATATGCAATCATGGTTCTGCAAGGGATTGTTCGAAATCAGGTTGCAAGTGCTGCAAAAAAGAAAACCATTCCATGGTTGTAGACGGCATAGAAGGCTTTTATTCCACCGACAAATCATAAGAACTGAAATCAAAGGTCTTAGGTATTCTGCACTGGCTCATCAAGAATTATAATAAGAACCAAAAGTGTCCTATCTTAACACTACAATGACTATAATGAAGATTAGTGTCTCACACACTGAATTGCAGTGCATCCGTTTCTTTTTTAAGGAATGCAAACTTAGAATTCATTGAATTGTCTCAAAAACAACAACAAGAAATTTCTAAAATAGTTGTACCAATAGATGGCTCAAAGAACTCAATGGACGCAGCAGAGTATGCAGTAAAGATGGCTGAAAAATACGGCTCTGAAGTTGCTGTGGTGCATGTAGTAAACCTTGACCAGAACCTTCAATTGTTGGGCATTTATCGACTGTCCTACCCCGATCCAATAAAGAAAAAGATCGAAGAGGCCCGGGCTGAGGCACAAAAATGGTTTACTGAAATAATCAGAACTGCTGAACAGAGAAGGGTTCCCATCAAAACGGATGTGATAGATTCCCCAATGTCTGTCGTAGCAGCGTTAGTAAATTATGCAGATGAAAAGAAGGCAGACCTCATTGTAATAGGAACAAGAGGACGATCAGGCATTGGCAAGATGCTACTTGGAAGTGTAGCCTCAGGCGTAGTTACCTATGCCCCATGTCCCGTAGTTGTGGTAAAGTAAATGGCTTATGGTGTAGAGAGTGTGGTGTGTATGAGCGACATTTTATTAGTGTTCAGAAAAGTACAATGAACAGGAAATGATATGTGATTGGCAACCTCCCTTCCACTTTCATCACATGATGTTTTTGCTTGCATGAAACAAGTAATATGTAGGGTATCTGC
>JBKPEN010000195.1:0-2261 GCA_046728425.1 Thermoproteota archaeon | reverse complement strand
GTGGTTAACATCGCAGCAAAGCCTGGAATTGAGGTCAGGAAGGGCGATGTTATCGTTGTGCTCGAATCAATGAAGATGCAGGTGGCAGTGAAGGCCCACAAGGATGGCAACTTGAAAGAGATAAAGGTAAAGCAGGGCAGCAGTGTCGCAAGAAATGATGTACTGGCAGTAATTGAATAATTAATTAATTACTACTAGTTGTTATTACTATTTCTTGGCCTTCTTGAGCACTTCTTTGATCTCGCTATACTTTGGCTCTACGGTCGGGTTATCTGAAATCCATCTATAGATTATCTTGCCGTCTTCGTCAAGGATAAAGATCGATCTTTTTGCTGCATTGTAACCTTCCATAGTGCCAAGTTTGCTCATTACAATGTCATATCTTTTGATGGTATCGCGTTTGTAGTCACTTAACACTGGAAAGTTAAGATGATGATTCTGAGTGAATGCCTTGTTTGCATGAGGACTGTCAACAGAAACAGCTACTACGTTTGCTCCATAGTCTCTAAGCTCGTCAAGCTGATCACGAATGGCACACATTTCTGCTGTGCATACAGATGACTCCGCCGCCGGGAAAAATGCGAGGATCGTTTTCTTGTCTCTAAATTCACTCAACTTCCGCCATTTTTGGTCTACATCTGGAAGTTCAAAATCTGGAGCCTTGTCACCTATATTTGGAACCGATGCAAGAGATGTACTAGACATATGGCTTTGCAGCTGCCTGCCTCATAATAAAAACATTTCAGCGTAAAAATTCAATATTATAGGTTTTGATATTACTTGAGTTAAGAAAGTTGATCCTAGAAGATGCATGACCGTATTCTTCTTTTTAATGAAAAATGTCTATTGCTGTATATTCTATCTTTATCCTTTGAATGAAGGATATACTGCTAGACTAGATAGATACTCTACACATCCATGCCATAGCCATCACCTTATGATAGACTATATGCTATGTATTGCCGCTACCGCCGCCAATACCATATTTCCATTGATTCTTTTCCATATCAATTATAAATGTAAGTAGAACATTTTCAAGGATACTTATTATCTTGTCTCCTTTCGTCCTAGTTGCCTTTCTTGGAGCACCTGTAGCTCCAGTGTCTGTCAATTCGTTAAACTTCCAATATATTCTGACGTTATCTGGCAGTTTTGGTATAACATCTTTGGGCGCTACGGTCATATTTACAAGATCCGGCCTTACAGCAAGCATTGCAGATGTTTCTGCCTCTCCCCCATGTCCTAGCCCATCCCAGACATCAAACAGTTCCTTATCTATTGATCCAACTAGAGTCCACCACGATTCTAGACAAGATATTACAACCCTAGGATTTTTTTCCTTAATTATTCTAGAAGCTAGTTCGATAGGTGCGATATTACCATCATGGCCATTTATTATTAGAATACGTCTTATATTATTATTCACTAGGCTCTGCAAAATATCACATATCACATTTATCATCGTATCCGGCTCAAAGCTAACTGTCATAAAGAAGTCTTTATGGTGAGAACTCACCCCGTATGGAATTGGAGGAAAAATGACTATTTTTTTACCATAGCGGGCAGCAACTCTTTTAGCAAGTTCAAATGGCATGATGAAATCTGACCCAAACGGCATATGGTCTCCATGATTCTCACAAGCTCCAAAAATTAATAATCCTACGGTCTCATTTGAAATGATTTGCTCTAGCTCACGGGCACTCATTTCTGAAAGAACATTATGATCACCATAATTTGTTTGATTTTCGCTGCCGCTCTCCACATTTGTTAGTATAAGGTTTTGTTGATAAGTTTATCGTAATAAAGAATAATTAGAGGATGTTACGATCCTTCAGCAATTCAGCAAGAAGAATAGCGCCTTTTGCCGATCCCATCTTTTCGTTGTGCGACAGGAGCATATACTTGATGCCGTTATCGAATGCAGTATCCTTGCGGATTCTTCCTACAACTGTAGTCATGCCATCATTTATTTCTCTATCAATCCTTGGTTGTGGCCTTGTCGGATCTTCGTGCACGATGATATAGTCCTTTGGCGCGCTTGGCAAACCCGTTATAGTCACATTCTTTGAGAATTTCTCCATTTCTTTCTTTACCTCTTGTACCTCTGCTGTATGTTTGGTTTCCACAAATACCGACTCTGTGTGACCATCAAGCACCGGGACTCTTGTGCAAGTACAACTAACCTTGAGTGAGGCAGGAGCAATCGAGCCATTGTTCATATGGCCTAGGATCTTCTTTGTCTCAACCTGTACCTTTTCCTC
>JBKPEN010000133.1:0-3901 GCA_046728425.1 Thermoproteota archaeon | reverse complement strand
GATAAATGCTTTGAATAGCTTCAATCTTTGGCTCTGAGCGGGTGATATCGGCCATCGGAGAGAGCTATTAAGAACGGAGTACTTATTATATATCATATCAGCACAGCTTTTGTAAAGCTAGTAGCTAGCTACTATAGTTGTCTTTATTATGATATTTTTATTATGATAAATTGGCAGTTTCTGAGGCAAAATAGCAACCTATTAATGGTTTAATAAGTTCAGTGAAAGCACCTCAATAATGGAGTCGGTCAAAAAAACAGATCTAGCGAACCTTATGTGGTCTGAGAAATATAGGCCAAAGAAACTAAGCGAGATAGTTGATCAGAAGGAGATAATTAAGGGAATAAGCAACCTGATTAAGAGTCCTGACATACCCCATATGCTGTTCGCCGGACCGGCAGGAGTTGGCAAGACTACCACTGCGCTCTGCATTGCAATGGAGCTGTTAGGAGAAGAGTGGAGGAAGAACACGCTCGAACTTAATGCATCAGATGAACGCGGCATCAAGATGGTGCGCGAGCGTGTAAAAGAGTTTGCTGCTTCAATTAAGCTGGCAGGTGACAAAGAGTTTGGTAAGCCCAAGATAATCATACTCGACGAAGCTGATGAGATGACTTCAGAGGCCCAGACTGCACTGAGGCGTATAATTGAAGACAGTGCAAGGACAACTCGATTTGTTATTATTTGTAATTATCTATCTCAGATAATTGAGCCGATACAGAGTAGGTGTGTAGTATTTAGATTTACACGTTTACCAAAAGAAGATGTTATCGATCATCTAAAAATGATCTGCGAACAACAAGGGGTGAAATATGAAGAAAAGGCTTTTGCTCAAATTTATGAGGCAACAGGTGGCGACCTGCGCCACTCCATAAATATCATGCAAGCTGCAGCCGGCATGGGCTCAGTATCTATGGCAAATGTTAGAGCAGCTATGGGTCTTTCCGGGAGGGCAAAGGTGGGCGAAGTGCTGCGCCTTGCAATGTCTGGCAGGTTCAATGACTCCAGAGCAAAGCTTCTTGAACTTACGCAGGTATATGGCATGTCAGAGGGCGACTTTATGAAGTACGCAAATGAGGAGGCATATGAAATGAAGATTGAAAAACCAGAGGAGTTTGCAGCTATAATGGCAGAATATGACTACAGACTTACTGCTGGTGCACATCCAGAAATTCAGCTTTCCGCGCTGCTCGCGCAGCTAGGCAAGCTGGCTAAGAAGTAGTAGCTTATAAAGCGCAGAGGGAGGCATAGTAAGTAAAATAGGGCTTGCTCAATTGTCATATAAGGTAAACTTGGTTTTTGTGTCCTTCTTTTAAGCACAAGTATATGATGTGACTATCTACACATATCTGCAGGCGCCTCTGCTAGAGATGAGTGTATGTATATGTGTGTACGTAATATTGTTATTTCATTTGGATAGCCATCGAGAGCTAGGGTATCTTATTAATGACACAACTATCCTTAGAATTGAATCCATCATGAGCTCGAGAGTCAGAGCTTTATACAGTCAGCTAGTATTCTTCGTCAAACTCTTCGCCACCTTCTTCTTCTTCCACCTCTTCAAAGTCCTCCTCCAGCTCTTCGCGTTCTTCAGCGCTTTTGTATGGAAGATCTGCTTCGCCGGGCACGCCACACACTGGACATTTGAACTCTATCGTCTGACCCTCGAGGTCTAAAGGGAACTCTTTGGAAAAGACCTCGTCGCATTTTGAGCACACAAGTGTGGTCTGGATGTTCTCCTGGCTGAACTTGTGTGATTGCACTCTAAAGGTACTATTTGCCAAGTATTTTCGTCCTACGTACAGGAAATGTCCTTTTTTATAAGCGTTCTTTGACATCAGGTATCGTTTTATAAGGAAAATTCTACTCGCTCTTACAATACCAAGGTTCTGCGACCATTAAGATGTATGGTTGACTACCTCTGCTATATTCTCGACTGTTAACAACGAATGCAAAATTCTGTAGAGAAGCCTGCATCCACATTTTTCTATACTGCTTCTTTTTTCTTTCAAAGGATGTGTGTCTCACTCTCACACAATTTCTTGCCACTTGAATTATCTTCCTATTGTAAATTTCTTGAATAATTACATGTAAATTTTATCCGTATATTCAGCCAAGAAGGGTATTTCTAACTGCTGGTAAAATCAGAGCCATTCAAATTGAACGGGAGTATATAGCTTCTTTCGTGCATCATCTAAGCTGCTTCGTTCAATAATTAGCCCTTGTGATTTAAGTTCCTCCACCGCGCTTTGCACGGTCCTCCTTGGAAGATTGGTCATATTCATAAGATCAACCTGATCAATTGGATGCTTTGATTTCATTACAAAGTAAACAAACTTGGCTGCTGGACTCCCTTCAGGGTTCTTACTGAGATTAGATACGCTAAATGCTGCTTTTGTTGGAAATCCTCTTCTTTGCGACTCCACAGCAGAGGCAGCTTCAATTCGTACTTCAGCTAAGTTGACCCGCTGACCAAATTCCGCAATCAATGCAGACTGCTGCAATTCCAAAGGAGCTTCGAAGATGAATGTGCTTGGAGGAAACTTAGCAGTCAATGCTCCAACGAAATTCCATCTTATAGAGCCTTTTTCATCATAAATGCCAACATTTATGCCCTCATTTGCTTCAAGTACTACTTTATCGGAACCTAGTTTGACTGCTTCTTCGATTTTAGCTAAGGTAGAATCTAATGGAAGCTGATGCCTCGGATCCTTCTTGCCAACTTTCCATTGAACATCAAGTTCTTTGGCGAGTATGCTTTCAGTAATCTTTCTTTTATGTTCGAAGTTCAAATGTGTATTATTCTCTCCTATTTCTATAATGTCAAAGCCTATGTTTGCAGCTTCTTCGATGAACTTTTCGAATACATTTTCTGATACCATATACTCTGAGATAGTGCTTCCAGTAGAGACTTTAATATTATGATTATGATAGAATTTGACTTTTTTCTTCAGTATCTCTTCAGAAATAAGAAGCGGTAAAACTCCGTATATCTTTACAACATCAACAAATGGTGCAAGTATTTCGAGGTTTTCCTTGTCAAGGCCCTCTAATTTATCTATAATATATGTTCTGCCTTCATTTCTTGGCTTTTTCGCGTCTATTCTGTTCTTGGCATATTCTTCTAGCAAGCCTTATCATGTATATGCAGATCTGTCATCTATTTTGAACTTTTCACTTATGCCAAACTGCGGACAGAATATAAAGTTGGGATATCTTCAGCATAATAATTCAGTTTTGCGTCAAAGAGTAAGATCAATGCTAATGCCTCATTGAGTCTGATATACATATGATCAACTTCAGTATTCTTGCTAAAATTGTCATATGGTTATATCTTGTCACAGCTTTATGACATACCAAAAGAGTCTTGCGGAAAAGGGTGAAATTAGAATAGATGATATACGAAAGGATTATGAGGTATACTCTCCGCCCCCAAAAGTAAAAGTCCTTTCAAAAGAAAAAAAGGGTTTTTAGTGGAAGAAAGGGGGGATATTGAGAGATGCATTGAATTAGTTCCACCTTTTATTTGTATTTCTGTTTTTCAGAATTCTCTATGTATTCTTCACTTATCCGGTGTCGCTGCTAACTAATGCATCAGTGGCATTAGTTCCTGCTGTTTCAAGTCCTGAAACCATCGGTAAGCCTTTCTCTTGAAGCACTTGGTCTAAAATTGTCAGATCATAAATTCCAGACAGATCAGGGTTCTCGGGAAGGAAGCCTAGGTTGTATGCATCATTTGCGTCCTGAAATAAAGATAGCCTTATGGGATCATATGTAAAGTCGATTCTTGAAAGCGATGCATTCAATACATCTTCTGCTATTGTTTTTTGAGTCAGTTTTTGAAGCTCAATGTTAAATGGCTCTATTGCAGCAGCCTTATTACTATTTATCCAGTTTGTTA
>JBKPEN010000092.1:0-11321 GCA_046728425.1 Thermoproteota archaeon | reverse complement strand
CAGGCTGCTAATATATGCAGATTGTAAGTGGTATACAGTCGAGAAAGGGTTCAATCGTGTAATCCCGCTCACAACTTTTTGATGTATAAAATTAGTAGCAACAAAACACGTCACAACCATTTAAAAATATACTATGACACTTGTTATTAAGAAGGGCAAGAATAAGAAGAAGAAGGAAAAAAGAGGACAACTGCCAAGTGATACAAATATACGCATATACGAATATGAGACGATAATTTAAAAATAGCCTCTCTTGAGAAAATTACCATCGTGATGTTTGTCAGGTCTTACCATCTTGCATTGCTGTTTAGTTTTTGTCTGACATTTATCCAAAATAAGCTCAATTCAATGCCGTAGTTCCCTCGCAGATAAGAAATGGACAGGCTGGTGGGATTTGAACCCACGACCTCAGCGGTTTCTTTGAAGGCAGCTATAAATCCTATCCAAATGGGCAGCGGCTGTGGAATGAGAAGTTAATTTGCAGTAATGATCACTTTTTAAGTTGCAAAGGGTCATAGACTCTCGAGGATAAGAACCATGAGCCAAGAAGAACCACCAGTGGAAATCGTTATAAACGGAGTAATAGGTTGGGATGAACACTCAATTACCACCAATCAACCCATGCAGCCTGAAATAGGGAATCTTTCTAAAGGAAAAATACATTTCCCAAAAGTTTCGCGTGCAACTTTAAAGCACTCAAGCAAAAGAGAGGATTATCTAACAAATATCCAAATAGAAAACATTCGCCAAAGCCACGGGTCGAGAACCACCACTTATGAATACGTAAAGGCTGCACCATGACCGACTTTGCACTAACAAGACTATGGTGTTAAGAGAGGTATATACTCTCTACCAAACTCAATCTCACTCAAAAAAATACTCACGTGAACTTTTGATGTTTCGAAATGCACAAGCACTTTTCAAGATTTGAAAAATTTCTTTTATTCCTTTTGTCATCTCTTTTATAATCGCCTTTTGGTATAAATTCTGATTCTTTTACCTTTAGCAAGCTTCCCTTCTTTTGGTATCACAGAGAGCGAACTTGTTAGTGAGAGTCATTTACAATTCATGTCAGAAGTTAGATTTGTTGGTTGGTTGTTAGGATGATGAAATCTCCTTGAATGATGGCGATGCTCCAACAAATTTGGCAATCTTGTGCCTAAGAAAAACCTCATGCTCTTTTCGACAGTCGTTACATCGAAGTCGGAGATCGCCAGAGATACTCCTATATTTTGGTTTTACCGCTTCATCCTCCTCAATGCATTCCATCACGTTTCCACAGTCACATGAGATTAAGTATTTTGGCATTGAATACAGTTACGTAGTAGAAGAATAAAAATATGAGAATCAGAGGGTGGCCACGCTCTACTTTTTGTAGCATGGTAAACAATACAAGATGCATAAAACGATTTAGCGCATAAGGGTAAGTCTTGGAAGATCTAATCATACTATATGATATTTAGTCACCTCTTCAAAAAAGAAAGATGGGAGCATCATCTAATAATTCTCTTGTACTGGTAAACTAGGATAATATTTCCTATAATGTGCATGAAGTTGATATGGATGTATGGAAACAATGTAGCAAGGCTACCTCTGAGCACATTTGCGACTGGTTGCTTCCAAAATTGGTTGATCGGCGGATAAACACTAATCTGACTATTGTTAGGTAGCATATCAATCCTAGCTCTGACTTGAGGCCGATTCTAGCTACACGTTTATCATCTCCATGCGCACATACATTGCGAATTCTGTCTTTGCAAGATGTGAAGAGAGTCTCAGCTTCATTGAGTTGGAAAGTCCTTAAGCAATGCATGCTATAATAATACAAGCACAATGACAGATATACAAAAAGATGTAAAAAATGCAGGACAAAATCTTGAAGCAAAGGCTGAGACAGCCAAAGACCATGCACAAGGAAAGCCAAGTTCAGAGACTTTGAATAAAGCAAAGATAAAGGGCGAGGATGTAGCGCAAGATGTAAAGCGCGATGTCTAACCTTTTTTTATTCTTGGTTTTCTAAACATGCATTTACAGAACGCTATTGTACTTGATGCAGGCCAGCTGCCATATGCATCATCCACTATCTTATGATTCTTCATTTTTGAAAAGTTGTAAAGATGCTTCGGATATGTCGCATCTCGAGCTTGACTGGTTGAATTGTTGCAGCTCAACAAGTTTCATGCTTGCCATTACAGAGTGTCTGAAGTCTGGACTGTTGTCGTCTACTGCATTTCAAAGGGAATATGGTTTACTGCTTTTAGATGGTATGTAAGCATCCATAACTGATGGCGGTTGGTTGTATCTGCTCAACTCATTCATAACAATAATCGGAATACTATAAGCCAATTGGTTAAGTGCAATGGTTGCGTAAATATGTCATGACACAAATAACATACAACAACGCTAATGCCGAAGAAAGGACAAAACAATTACGCAATGCACACGTCGAAGAATCAAGGATTCAAGAGTGGTCAAGAACACAATTTGAAAATCTTCCGCAACCGGTTCAGGAAAAGCTAAACGCGTCGGCATAGAGCCGGCTACTTTTGCCTTTACAACCTTATGAAATCTCACGATAAATATTATCTCACTTATATGTAAGGTGCTTTAATTCAATTGCAGATGTTGTTACTCTTTTTGATTAATTACTCCAAACATCTTTTGTACCATCTGGTAGCTGCTATTATGGCATTGACAACTACACATTTGGGTGTTGTCTGAGCCATCTATTAGAGTCTTGACCATACCATCGCAGGAATCGTGCTTATTTTGAATGTATTTATTAGAATTGGTCATAATGTCAAGTGGTATTAGCAGGTTAAGTATGTTCTTTTCTAGGTTTAAGGGGTATCACAACATCTGTCAGAGTTCTCCCTTCTCTAACAAAAAACGTCGGTTGCAGGTAGAACATTTCATAGGAAGCGTTACTTGATTTCTCCCTATTCCAGTTCGCTGCCATTGGAAATAAATTTATCTTATCTTCAAAATCCCTACCATGAATATATCGGTGTACACTATCCTCTTGGCATATTTTTTTCAGAGGAATTGGAGCAGGCTGTTCGATATTTGTAAGCCAACAATATGTTATTATTGATACTTGCAGTAGATTTACTGAAGATTGGCAGAAACTATGCATGAGTTCCTGAGGGATAATCTAACACTCAAGTACGGAGAGTGCAAGTCGTGTGGTAAGAGAAGTCAGTTTGCTTGCATAAAATGTGGCTTTTGTTGGAGTTGTCACTGGAAGCAAGAGCCCTATGCTGAGAATATTCCCAGATATCTGTTAAAAGCCGGTATATGATTAAGTAGAAGACCTGCTCTCATTTAATTTGAGTCGAACAATTATTATGTTAAAAATTACTTGCTCACAATCTACTACAAATCATAGATATGCAGTGAGCTCAGAGAATTGTTAGTGTTAGAAAATCAGGGTCCAGGAGGACTTGAGAGAAGACTTTCTCGATTCATACATAATATGGTTGGCAATGGGCCCGTCGGGATTTGGATAAAAATTCATTTGAATCCAGACGCAGAAATTTCGATTCCAACGTCGAATCATTGATATGTTGTGTACTATAACAAACAAGGATCAAAACTTCAAGATACTATTATGGTTGAAGCACCTTCCAATCTCGTTAAACCTTCGGCGATTAATCCTGCATAAATAAATGAGCTTTTGATAGATCCTAAAGCATCTTACCTTGGACAAAACATACAATAGCACAATAATGTAATAGACTAGCAGAAAGATATTGCGAACTCGGTATTCCCAATGCATATATCAAATAAACTATCAGATGTTAATCTGTTGAATCCAAAAAGACCATTGATTTTTGTCCCCGGAATAAGAACCTCTAGGCTTGCAATCAGAAAAGAAAATGGTTCTCTGGAACGCTTTTGGCCTCTGATGCCGCACGAGTTTTTGGTAAGGGAAAAACTCGACAGAGTATTTCATTACTTAGAAACCAACATTCGTCTCAAGACAGACGATAACGATGATGACAACGATGATGTTGAAATAGTGGCGACTGGGTTGATTCCTTTTGCATATGACGGCCTGATAAAATCAATTCTAACATGGGGTTATAAGCCAAATTTTGACTTCTGGATATTTCCTTATGACTGGCGGCAATCAAATAGGATCTCTGGCCATCTGCTGGCAAAGTTCATAGAAGAAAAGACAGAAGGCAAGTGCAACGATGGGGTTGATATAATTAGCCATTCTATGGGTGGGATAATAGCCCGAGCAGCATCTTTAAAAGGAGCACCGATTAAACGCGTTTCGTACATTGCCTGTCCTCATTTGGGCTCGCCCTTGGCTTATTTTATTCTCCACCCACAAATAGACAGCAGAAGATTTATTGGCTCTGCCTATCATAATTACCCGTCAAGTACCTATTGGCAGCCTCTTAATAATGACAGAAATAATAATAATAATAATATCGAGCGTAGAAAAACTCTGTACCATAGAAGAAAGGAATTGTTTGTTAAATTTCCTTCGATGTACGAACTTTTGCCGGATGAGTCTTACTTGAGAAATAGAGCTATTTTGCTCACAGATGGTAAACCAGAATCCGGCGCAGAGGATACATATCTGAAAAATGATTGGGCCTTCAAAGAAAAAGATATGCGAAGTGGCGTCATAAATGCTATGGAATTTAAAAGGGAGCTTGGAGAGGAATTGCCCCAACCACAGGATGTTCTCCTGATTTGCGGTACTGATCAACTGACATGTGATACAATACACTACAGAACAAGCTATCATGCGTCAATAACAGAGCGCAGATCCAGCTATCTCATGCAGCAGGGCTTCTCCCTGCCCTATGATTCTGGCCAAGGTGGAGATGGATATGTGCCTGTAACAAGTGCAATGGCTTCGATATCTGGAACACCTGTATCCACTAATTCTGTATTTATTCCAGAAGCACATACCGTTTTGTCAAACGCAAAAGCCACAATCGAAGCAATCGGCAGATTTCTCGCAGCATAGCGTAGTAGATGTCGATATAGTGGCAACGACCATGATGGAATGATTCAGTAGCATATCTCAGAATGCAAGAACAGCATATAGTTGATTGTGAGGTCATCGTCTACTGCTCTGTCGATAGAGAGTAGAGACACATTACAGCCTAAGAAGAGTGCGCACATACACACAATTTTATGAAAAGACCTGTAGACAGCAAGGACGGGCATAAACGAACATCAAGTCATTACCTAACATACGTAAACCCCCCGCTTACGCTACAGCTATCTTATTCAGGAACAAAAAAGATATTTTTGAATTTTGCAAAATGCTTCTGAATTATTATTACCACACGTCCTATCCACTAATAGGAGGCTCTTACAACGTATATAGGGCCCGTCGGGATTTGGATAAATATTCATTTGAATCCGAGGACAAGATCTGCAACTTGCTGCAAGAGTAACATGATTTGATGCAATTCGACAGAGGATATATCATCTTTTTCAAGAAGTGTTCTATCTGTAAAGAATGCTATAAGGTGCAGTAAATTTGGTAATCACACTATTTTGCATTACATCAATTCTAGGCACCATACCGATAGCGCTTTTCACTCCAACCTTCATCCAGTTAGCTAAGAAATTAGACCACTTCTCACCTAGCTCATGTATCAAAGTTATTGTGTATTCTCCGGCTTCCTGTTCGATTTCAAATTGACCAAAACCGCCGTGCCTGCAAAGAAGAGAGATATATTTCAAATAGTTTTCAAGTGTATTTTTCTTAAACCAGAACAATATGAACTGGCTTGGCACCTTGTCACCAAGCTCTTGAGATATGTCAGTTACTTAATCATCATCAATTGCTGAAAGCATAGTTTTCAAGCTCTCTTTCTTCATTGTTATTACTCTGAATTTTTCAATGGGTGGCTGATGTCTCTTTACCATCATTCAGACCCAGACTCCACTACAATCCTGTGGAGTGAGGATATTGCCTGTTTATAATGCATAAACTCACTTTTGTCTAATTTCGGAATGAGATGAGGGCATATTACAGTGACCTTTAGGCCTTTCTGTAGCCATTCAGAATGGGTATTTTGCCACCATTTCTCTACATTAATGCATTCATCAAACTTTTCATTTCTATTCAGCTCAGCGGCAACTCCAGCTATTACTACAACAATTAGTTCTTCAATCGCCACATTTCTTTTGGAAGCAATTCTTTCGTCTATTGTTTCTTCTATCAATACTTTTAATTCCTCAAAAGGTTGCAAGTTGCCAGCTAAAGCAAACTTGTAAAATGTTTTCGTGTCAAAAGTCAAAAGATTGCCTCGATTCATATTTTCTTCGTAATGTATACTCTCTGATAATGCTATTTTGGACAGGCGTGATGCACTGTTGTTATTATCAGCTCCATTAATTGGAAGATAGATAGTCAGGTATCCTTTCTTTAATGCTTCATTAACGTATTTTGTAACTGCATCTTCCTCATCAGTGTGGTAGAGAAGCATGGCATGTTGCTGCTTAAAATGCAGCTTTGTCGAATCATGGGGGTCGACCGACTTCAACCAGGTAATTCGTCTTGCCAATAAAAAAATAATTATTTAAATGTATAGCTCACTCTTCTAGTAGGATAATAAATTGAATATTATAAATAGTATTATCATCCGCTATCGCCACATCTTTTATTCTCTTTACTTGGTCATATGTCAAGTCTGTAAATGGCTAGAGCTGAACATACATGCGGTCAAAGCCAGAAATCTTCCATGAACTACCGATGACATCTTGCAATTGTAGAATTGTAATTTTATCATAAAAATTATGTAAATTTCCAAAATAATATGCATTAAAGTCTAAAGCTGTTAGTGATAGTAAGAAGCCTTATCTACGGTAGAGTGGAGTATTCTCACATGTTGATGACAGTTTGTGCAAGGGCTAGCATCATTACCTGCAGTAGTAGTGAGATTACTCTTGTCATGTAAAAAGCGGGAGGACAAGGATGATAACAAAGAAGACAAACCACTCGCAAACCTACTTGTTGTAGATGATGACTCTGACATAGCTCATGTTCTCAAACAAGGTCTTCAAAAGAACCGATTTTTAGTTAGTGCCTTTACCAATCCAGAAGAGGCACTACAAAACTTCCAATCTAATTCAGAGGATTACTGTTTGATGCTGTCAGATATTCGAATGCCAGGGATATCTGGAATAAAACTAGCTAGAAAAGTCAAAGAGATTAATCCTAATGTCAAGGTTATTCTCATGACTTCTTTTGAGATAAAAGATAATGAGTTTTCTAAAGTATTTCCTTCTACTCATGTTGACGGCTTTGCTCAAAAGCCTATTAGCATTAAAGATTTGACTAACAAGATATTGGACATCATAGGCGAAAGCAAGAAGAGATTATATCAATGAGAATGAGGAGCGCTGGAAGCCACCATATTGAATCTGTCATGGAATGGTTCGAAGATGGACTAGAGGAAGGAGAGAATGGCATATTGGTATATCCCAATATGCAAACATTCAGGGAGATATACATGCAGTATGCTAAAGACCAACTAGTAGCAAGAGAAGAGCAAAAGGAGAATGAGGATGATAATAATAATGATTATTCTGATAATAACAATAGACGTAAAGAACAGTTACTAATGCCAAGAATCATACTTATCGCAACTTTTTATGATACAGTCAACGCCGTAAAGCATAATCTAAGTGCTGTTGGTGTAGATGTGCAGAACCACATAGAGGATGGTTCGCTACTGATAGTAGATGCATTTAACGGCTATTATCCAAACATTGATGGCATGAAAAAGCTAGTGGTGTCACTTTCAGAGCGTGCAAGGAAGGAAGGTAGAATTGGAGTTTCTGCCATAGTTAACATGGGCTTTTTCTTTCTGTATGACGGAGATGGCGCTTCAGAATTGATAAGTTATGAGACATCCCTACCCTCAAAGACAGCTGGTGGCAATGTAAGAGGCTTTAGCTGCTATCACGCAAGAGACTATAAGAATCTGGATGATAGTCAGAAAAAGGAGCTTCTTACTCAGGGTCAGAAAAAGTCACTTGAAGTTACAGAAAGTGCAGCTAATGTTGCTTTTGATGCATAAGAAAAAGAATTGTTATTGCTGCTTTATCGCTTGGTGCAACTAGCCTAAAATTCACGAGGGAATAAATGCAACAAATGAGGTCACGTGTGCAACCTGACACTGATTTTAAGAATCCTGAGAAGAGGTACGCGGTAATATAATAATCGGCGACAGAAAAAGGCTGATACCCACTAAGAATAATAGAGGTGGAAGTTAAGAATTCATTTGAATCCAAACCAGAATTTTAGTTGTGTTATAGGAAGTACTGCATGTTTAGATCGATTCAACTAAACGTTAAAAGCCAGCTTCTATCTCAATACCGCAGAACCCTTCTAAAAGAACTGAGAAGGGAGCGGGCTCGTCGGGATTAGGTCCCTGCATGTGAAGGGGTTCGACTGCTGGCGGAAATTGAGCGAATAGAGGCTAAAGTCAAAAACAGCAAGAAAAAAGAGTTGTTGACGAAAAAAAGAAGAAGAATAATAATACGCCATCAGTTGTTGTTGTTGTGATTGTGGTTTTCATATCTAGTTCACCATTCTGTAAAAATTGCGTCTCCTTTACCTTTATGCTCTTCTTCCCTCTGCATCAAAATAAATGCCGCTTCAGCTTCTTTAAGCTCTCCGGAGCTCTTAAACCTCGACCACATAATACTAAGTGTAAAGCTTACAGACCAGTTTCGCCGCCGTGCTAACTCTTGAGCTTCTTCATAGATTACTCGCTCTAGATGCTGCTGCCTCTTCTTCTTTCTAATCCTCATCATCATCTTTCTCTCAACGGGCCCGAGGCTAATTACTTATACTAGAAGCTGTGCCTTAATAGTTATAACTTCTTTTGATAAGTCAGAGAATATTGTTGCTGCTCTTGTTGTTGCTGTGGCTATCCCTTCAGATTTTTACACAAAAAACATTTTCAGCTTATTATGGTTTTGTGTAGGGACGAAATTTCTCCACGCCTTCCAATCGCTCTGCCCATTCTGTATACCATTTCTAAAGCAATCAGCGTTGGAACAAAGCCGACTGCCACAAACATGCCTGCTTCTCCTAGGTTCATAACTTAATGCTAACCTTGAAGCACATTAACAATGCTATAAAGACAATATCATAAGTCATAATGGTTTTGTAGTTGTAATAACCAGCTGCCACTGCCTTTATGTAAAGTGCAGGTGATGATAATGTTGTCGGGTCTGTTCATCAAATCTCCTACTCATTCATGGTTCTGCCGAGGCATTGTATTAAAACAAGCTCAATTTGATCCCTCTGACAAGCTTGTTTACTAAATTTCAACTCAAGATGTTCTATCCTTGATATGGTTAACATACAGCAATTTATAGCTGCATTTATAGACTAGTCCTACTCTCTCAATATAGTTCTGTTCGCAATTCATTTTGCCAAATTAGTGATCAGATAGTGTTTATGATTTTATATAACAATGAGGCAATGAATCCTACAGTCGATTATTATTATTATCATAAGCTTCACTGAGAACTGTTAATCTAATAGCTGTAACCATAAAAGGCATATAATGCGTTATAGCTGGCATTTTCCTAACGATAAGATAGTAGTCAGACTGGCTATATTGATAGCCATTGAAGTTTTGCTTGTTGTAAGTAGCTTTGGGATAAGCACGTATATTGAATCCCAATCAACAGCCATAGGAAATACGATCAATATTGCAGGAAGAAACAGATTTCTGACCTCCAACTATCTTCTTGAATTAGAAAAAGTTAATCATGGTACTGCTCAAATAGAGAACCTCAGACATGTAGCAGATTCGTTAAATACAAATATCTTATTCTTGAGGTCAGGCGGCCATGTAGCTTCTGCAAGCGGTGACATAATTCTGACGCCCTTATCCGCCAAATATTTGGACAAATGGAATGAAATTAGCGAAAAAGGAAGCGCGCTTAGCCTATACGCAGCCTCATTAGGAAAAGGGGTTGGCACAGGTGCAGTCTCAAATGCTAGTAATATTACAAATGAACCGCAACAACTATCCCCACCGCTCTCCAGCCCTGCAGAAACTTTGAAGGATTCTGCAAGTGTTGAAACTACTGCTTTGCAATTGATAACATCATCTGATGATTTGACACGTCAATTGAGTGAAGATGATAGAATATATTCCCAAAACTTCGTATCTATGCAAACTATCTTTATAATTGGGGCTGCACTTTTTGGTGGCCTCATACTCTATCTTATGAATAGGCTGCTACGACCGATATCTCTAATTATTAAAGCTACAGAACAAGTAAAAAAAGGAAATCTAAGCATTTCGCCGATAGCAGATTGTGATCGTGGGGATGAAATTGGAATTTTAGCGGCTTCTTTTAACTCCATGATAAAGCAACTTGCTAAATACGAGCGAATGCAAAAAGATTTTATAAATATAGCAGCTCACGAACTTCGCACCCCAATACAGCCAATTCTTGGATTATCAGTGACAATACGACAAGAAATATTGAATCTTGGCAAACAGTTGCAAATGATACAGGGGGAGGCTGTTTACAAAGAACTACAGCAGAATGTCTCCACCAGCACCACCATTCCTGCTGCTCGACCTGATTCAACCCACAGATCCTCTTTGTCACAATCCATAGAGAAGATCGTCTTAATGGTAGATATCATAACTAGGAACTCAAAAAGGCTCGAGAAGATGACCAGCAATCTGCTTGACCTATCACGAATAGAAAATGATAAGCCTCTAGACTTAAGCAAAGAAAAATTCGATCTCGGGAAAAAAATTGAAAACGTTGTAAACGACATATGCAGTACCATACCAGACAATAAAGACATACGGATTAGGTTCGAATCCAATGCTAACACGGCTACTGTCATGATTGAAGGTGATAGGGAGAGAATTTTCGAAGTCATTTCAAACCTTCTCAACAATGCTATCAAATTCACTGAAAAAGGCGAAGTCGTAGTTGTGCTGGATAAGAAGGATGGTCAGGCGATAGTCAGCGTCAGGGACACAGGCGCCGGTATTGCTCCCGAGATTTATCCCAATCTTTTCACCAAATTTGCTACCAAGTCAGAAAAGGGTACGGGATTGGGTCTTTTCCTCGCAAAGAATATCGTTGAGGCACACGGTGGGAAAGTATGGGCAGAAAACAACAAGGATGGGAAGGGTGCGACATTTACTTTTACACTACCGCTCATTAACTAGTCAAATTTTCATAAGGCATCGAGATCCTATCTAGGGACTATCTTAAGCTGCTGCTTGTTTTTACCTTTTAATCCATACTAATCCCACATGTTCTAACCGAATTGATAGATGTTATAC
>JBKPEN010000208.1:0-4215 GCA_046728425.1 Thermoproteota archaeon | reverse complement strand
CGACCTTCCCATCGATTATCGATAGGTCCTTGATCATACCCATTGACACAATGTCTTTGTGAAGTTCAGGATCTACAACTTTCTTGAGTGAGTCGAGAACCTGATCTACAGTTACCATTGAAAAAAATTTGTCTTTACTGTATTTAAATCATCGTATTTGAGGGAAAATCTAGCGGTCTTAAAAACAATTTTCAAAATCATATTACCGATTTCTTATCAAACGGTGAATGACCATCTTGTGCCTCTGACTTGGAAAAATGCATTACACCAGCATCGTAAGCACCATAGCCGTTTAGTGACAGCAGTAAGTTTTGAAAAGTGTCTAGAAGGTGATTTAGACTAGCCGCTGTATGTAATGAATGTGGAGTGCATTATCTTTAAATATCATCATTCTCAGGATCAGAGAAAAAATGGACATCGAAGAAAAATTAGGAAGAGAAGATTTTTCTCACATCTTGAAACCTTTTTCTCAGAGTCACGATACTGATATCTCCAGACACTGCTATTTGAGCCTGGCTTACATTCTCTCCTTCTCTGAGACATGCTGCATAGAGCACAGCTACTGCAAGCGCATTAGGATCTTTACCATGTGAAATAGGATCGTTCTTGATAGCTGATAGCATCTCGAGCGCACTCCTATAGGTCTTCTCACTCACCTTTGCTTTATTCGCTATTTTTGCTAGGTATTTATTTGAGTCGATCACCGGCAAGTGAAGCTCAAGGTTCTGCACAAGCAATCTGTAGCATTTGCCAGCAAATATTGCGTCAGTATTCGCTGCTGAAGAGATTTCTTCAAGCGTCCTCGGTATCGAAAGGTCCCTACACGCAGCATATACTGCTGCAACAATCAGGGCTCTGATCGATCGCCCCTTGATTATCCTCCTGTCAAGAGCCTTCCTATAATTATATGCAGCCTTCTCAATCAAAGTATCGCTGAGAGAGAGCTTATCCTTTATAGTACTCAATATGGCAAATGCGTTCTTCAAGTTACGATGATAACTCCGGTTATTACTTGAGATCTTGTTCCATCTTCGCATTCTCTGAACTTTGCTTCTCTGCTCAGCACTTATGGCAACTCCATTTGCGTCCACGTTTGAGTATGAGATGAAAGTAGATAGCCCCATGTCATGAAAAGCAAGTGAAGAGGGCATACCCGTCCTACTCTTGCTTTCCATGTCCTCGCCAGAGTAAGATCTCCATTCTGGTCCCATCGATTCAATATTGTCCTTAACGACCATTCCACAGGAAGAACAGATGGCTTCGCTTGTCTCAGAATCAAAAACAATTGACGTACTATTGCACAAAGAGCAAGCCTCTGCCGGTTCCGATGCAAGTTTGTAACTCATGTCTCAAACGATATGTACGGAATTAATTTAAAGGCCATGTATACACCTTCGCGAAAAGCTGTACTGTGTACTGCAAATCGCTACATAAAACTATACTATAACACAGAACCGCTCTCCTTAAACACATAATCCTCTGTATACCTCACATATATGAAAGTACTCTCAGAGGATGCCCGCTCCTCTTCGATTACGCGATCGTTTAGGTTTGAATCCGACGTATTGACTGTGCTTGGCGAAGACGCAGAGCGGATGGGGATATCTGTAAACGCGCTGGTAGGCATTATATTGCGTAAATATGTCGAATTTACGCGCTATCTTTCAAAGATAGATATGGTCGTGGTAAATCGTGAACTTCTTACATCTCTCATTGATCTCCTAAGTGAAGAAGAAGTCTATAAGTTAGGAGCAAAGCTGGGGCAGACAATGCTAGCAGACACAATCATGTTTTGGAAGAAAGAAACCACTGAAAAGGCAGTGATGGAATACATCGAGAAGATGGTCTGCAGATACGGCCGTCTTGGCACTTATGATGAAGGGCGTATGCCAGGAGGCCAGATGGTTATAGTCCTACGCCATAGACTTGGTAAGAACGGCTCACGCTTTCTTGAGGGCTATTTGCATGAGGGCCTAAAGCATACACTAGGCGTCGACGCCTTCTTCGAAGCTACTGAATCATCAGTGAAATGTGAAATTCCTGCAATCTGATGAGAAGTTCTGTATAAGACAAAAAGTTCATAATAACCTCTCCATCTAAATTGCCTGGATTATGTTTGCCATAGTGCATATGAGCGATGTTGTTAGAATTCCCCCGAATAGGCTTACCCACTCTCTGAATGATGCCGCTGTGCAGATTCTTAAAGAAAAATATGAAAGCATGATAAGTCCTGAAGTTGGATATGTCATTATGATAACAGATGCCGATCCAAGTTCCGTAGGCAAGCTGGTCGCTGGTGACGGTGCGACCTATCACAAAGTTACTTTTAAGGCCCTTGCATTCTATCCCAAGCTTCAAGAAATAATTGAAGGGGAAGTAGTTGAAATTACTGACTTTGGAGCATTTGTAAGAATAGGACCTACTGACGCTCTTCTTCACCTCTCACAGATCACTGATGACTACCTTAAAAGCGATGTTAAGCAGGGAGTCATTGTAGCAAATCAGACTGCCAGGTCGCTTAAGATCGGATCGAAGATCAGGGCAAGAATAACTGCAGTAAGCCTTGGCAAAGGAGCAGGAATGGGTAAAATAGGCATAACTTGTAGGCAGCCGTTTCTCGGCGCAGTAGAATGGGTTGCTGATGAGATAAAGAAGGCAAAGGCTGGCGGAGAACAACGGTCACCTCCTGCAAAGGAGAAAAAAGGGGTCGACAGGAAGTAAAATGGTCAAAGAGAAAGCATGCAGAAAGTGTAAAGTGATAACTACGGGAAAAGTGTGCCCAAACTGCAAGTCGACTGACCTAAGCGCGGACTGGTCAGGTATTATACTAGTTTTTGATGCTCAAAATTCGCTGGTTGCTAAGACGCTTGACATTGCGACTCCTAACAAATATGCACTTAAGGTCACTTAGATGGACAATCTGCAGACATTTCTCAATGTTAGAGAAATACTTGCCAATTTTTTGCAAGAGGACGTCGGTGTAGGCGATATTACAAGCGATAACATAGTTCCCGCAGACCTTGAAGCCAAGGCAGAAATCGTGTGCAAGTCGCACTTTGCAGTTGTATGTGGCCTTGAAGAAGCCTCTATGCTCTTTGATATCTGTGGCTGCAAAAGTGAAGTCCTTGTTAGGGATGGCTCAAAGGTTGTAAAGGGAACAGTGGTGATGAATGTGTCAGGTTATGCCAGAGCTATCCTAAAGGCAGAAAGGACTGTGCTAAATATCATAATGAGGATGAGCGGTATAGCAACGGATACTAGGCGCATGGTAGACCTTGCAAAAGGCGTTACCATTTTGGCGACTCGAAAGACAGCACCGGGGTTACGTTATTTTGACAAAAAGGCGGTCGTTTCAGGTGGCGGAGGCACACATAGAATGAGGCTCGATGACCTGGTTTTAATTAAGGATAATCATATTGAGCTTATCTCTGATCTTGGAAAATGTATCCGTCTTGTCAAGAAAAATGTCGGGTCATCGATAAGGGTTGAATGCGAAGCAAGGACGAAGGAAGAAGCATTAGCTGCGGTCGCTGCCGAAGCAGATGCCGTAATGCTGGACAATTTTACTCCAAAACAAGCTCAAAACACAATAAGGGAGATTAGAAGAATGGGGCTCAGAAACAAGATAAAAATAGAGCTTTCAGGCGGCATCAATCAAAACAACATAAGACGTTACTCGAAAACCAAACCTGATTTTATTTCACTTGGCTTCATTACGCACTCATCAAAGGCAATTAATTTCAGTCTCGAAATCATGAAATAGCTAGCATTCGATCAATCGCAAGGCGCGCGTTCTCTGCAGTATGCTCTGGTACCTTTACTTCATAGATATCTTCCATCAATGAATGGTAAACTTTCTCTAAAGTAATCTTTTTCATATACTTGCATAATGCATCTGATTTGATAGGTATGAAGTCCTTCTCTGGGTTCTCCTTCTGCATGCGATACAATATCCCCGTTTCAGTAGCTACCACGAATTGCTTTGCAACAGAAGCTTTTGCGTGTTTCATCATGCCTTCAGTTGAAAGTATGTGAGCGTTCTTTGACAAGTCATCCCTTGATATGTGATATAACACTGAAGAAGTGCAACTACATTCTGGATGAACTAGAAAGTCAGCATTTTTAAAGCTTGCAAGCATCTTGTTAATATCCTCCGCCTTGATACCAGCATGAACATGGCATTCGCCAGGCCAAATGTACATGTTCTCTCTCTTG
>JBKPEN010000066.1:0-1775 GCA_046728425.1 Thermoproteota archaeon | reverse complement strand
TAAGCAGAGTATTCATGGAGCCGTCTAGCACGACAGCCTCAAGCGTTTCATTTATTTGAGGATAAACTTCGCGGACTGCAGAGAGTATCTCAGCACTGTCCTCAACCAGTGACTCTTTGGATGGTTGTGCTGACTCTAGTGCTTCTTGTTGTCGCATGGGTGGAGCGCGATAATCCTCTTGTGGATCCCTTTCTCTCCTATAACTCCTCCTCTCGTAATGGTGGTGCTGTTGTTGATGATGAGAGGGTTGGTGGGAGGGAGGAGGAGAATATACTGGCTGTTGAATAGACGGCACTTCGGGCGAAAATGCGTCCTTCAAGATTTCTGAAATCTCAAGCGGCGTACATTCCTCCACTTCCTTACCTGGCGGAGCCCTAAGCACCTTGTCTATCTTGACGACTCCATGCAGCTCCTTGAGTATGAGGTCCCCTGCGCGATCGCCGTCAAGAAATGCCACTACACGCTTGCCTTCTGTAAGTTTTGTCACAGATTCGTCGATCCTTGCACCTTCTATTGCAATTGCATTATCATAACCTGCGCGCAGAAGATTGACGACGTCTGCTCTTCCCTCCACAAGTATTATCCAAGCGGAGTCAAAGACTCCTGTGCCGCAGGCCAGCTGTGCTTTTCCAAAGCTTGTGAGCTTACCGGGCTTGCTTGCATCATAAACATCCTTGAGCATCTCGTCTCCCTCGCTTATAGTTCTGGTCGCCCAGTCCTGCACTATTTTCTTAGCGCGGTCCACTATGACTTTCTTCTTTATTGCTCGAATGTCATCGATCCCAACTAGACCGAATTTTGCTGGAAACGGCCCCACCTTGTCGATGCTCTCAATAGCTGCCGCAATTAAGGCGGCAGTAGAGATATCTGTACTCATAGGTATCAGGGCATCGCCTTTAGTCATGTTGCCCTTAGTTTCCACGTTTACTTCAATTCTTCCAACCTTGGATACTTTTTGTAATTCGTTGAGGTTCATTTCTGGTCCGAGAAGGCCCTCTGTCTGTCCAAAAATAGCACCAATAATATCGGCTTTCTCAACCAAACCATCAACTTCAAATTTTAACTTAACATGATATTTTACTATACCTGTAGTAGGCAATTTCTTTCATAACCTCGCAGTTTTTGGCGGTATATAGCTCTCACTCTTCTTTGCTTGAATATAAGTGCTTTGTAAACCTTCAGGTAATCATGTGTAAAAGTAAAGGTCCTTGCGGCTTCCCGTAATGCCTGACATGCGAGGTGCATAGATGACGAGATCCTCTACATGTCTCACCTTGCCATTTGTTATCCTTGCAAGTGCCCTCTTGTATGACAGGTTCACGCTATGCCTACTAGACTGGAGCTGAGATACTAGCCGGCTTGTAAGGTACTTACCGGTTCTATCCATATCCAAGAGCAAGATTATCTTTTTGCCTATGCTATCATGGTTGTCGACAAAGTCTGCAATCCCCTTAAAATGATGGAAGACTGCAGTATTGCCAGTAAAACCTACTCTAGAAAGTGCCTCAGCATCACGTCTACCCTCTACAACGATGACAGAACCTTTCTCTGATTCTTCATTTAGCATGCATATAAAACTGCGCAGCCGTTCAACGGTCTCATAGTCATCGATTCTATATTGGTAGCCCACGGCCCATCTAACCTGTAGCGCCTATCAGATTTAATATTTTTCCTTATAGCATAAATACAAATAAGCACGCATGCTATCTATTGCCCAAGATACTTTCGGTGCAGAATATTAGGTTTGAGACGCTTGGCTTGCTTGAGCACATGTT
>JBKPEN010000313.1:0-2667 GCA_046728425.1 Thermoproteota archaeon | reverse complement strand
AGAGAATCTGCAGAAAATTATATGAAAACTGCCAAACAAACCTACGGCAATATCGATGGCAGCATAAGTGGTAACGATAACATTTCACTTGCAGATGATGTTGATATTTTGATACTTTCAATACCATATGAATTCATTGATGATACCTGCGGCAAACTCACAGGCAAGCTCAGAGATGACTCTATTGTCGTTTCACCCATCGTGCCTATGGCTAGAACAGAAGATGGGTTTGTATATATCCCATTAGAACAAAGCAAAGAGCAAGCTGCAGAAATGGTTGCTGACAGGCTCCCCCCTCGATCAAGAGTGGTCTCTGCTTTCCACACAATATCTGAATCGAAACTTAGGAACGTACAACAAAGTCTTGATGCTGACACTTTCATCTGTGGAGACGATCAGAACGCAATATCAAAATTGAAGAACCTTATAGAGGAGATCTCTGGCTTAAGACCCGTCTACCTTGGGCCGCTTGCACTAAGTTACCAAGCAGAGATCCTAACCCCTATGTGTCTAAATGCTGCCAAGCGAAACAAAATGAAGAATCCGGGCGTAAAGCTAGTCTGAACGCAAACATTATGAGCAATGATATTTAGAGAATCACATCATATGAGATGGAAGGAAGAAATAGGTAGCAGGCGGGGTAGAAACTGGATGTCTGCAATGGGCATCCTGTTCTTAGTCACTGCCGCCATTATCATGATCCGCAATCTTGTGCTATTCAATATTCAACACGCTGCGGGCTTGATTGAAGATGGGACGCGGCAATTTCTTGATAACTTTGCTAACGGCCAGATCACAAATGAAAAGTTTGCAGTTGCAATGATAGCCGCTGGTGGCTTTCTGCTTTACTGGGGTTACTTTAAGAAAAAAGAAGATTATGGTCCGCCTGACGAACACGAATGGCGCAGATTCAACAGATAATACTATATTATCTTCATCTTCTTCTTCATCATTATCATTATACTTTAATATTCAGCTTTGTCTGATTATGATATAGAGTGAATGAAAATTGGGTTTGTTGAGTCGCATGTATACTGTAATTTCACAAAAGGCAAATACGCTCCTTGACAGGTTTGAAAAGCCACAGGAAGCTCTCGATTATTCTTACGTCAAGCAGGTAGAAATGCTAAACAAGTTGAGAAGAGGTCTTGCTGAGATTACTACTTCTCGCAAAAGACTCGAAATGCAAAAATCTAGACTGTGGGAGAATATACGACTGCTTGATGGGCAGGCAGCAAGAGCCCTTGAGGCAAATAGGGAAGACCTTGCACGGCTCGCACTTGAGCGTAAAAATGCTAACCTATTGCAAACACAGAGTCTCGACAAACAGATTGCAGAGATGAAGGAAGAAGAGCGTAAGATGCAAGAAGCGGAAAAGCGCTTGTCAACCAAGGTTGAAGAGTTCAAGGCTAGAAAGGAAATAATAAAGGCACAATACTCTGCTGCAGAGGCTCAAGTCAAGATAAAGGAGAGCGTTACGGGAATCTCTGAGGAAATGACAGATGTCGGGATGGCAATGAACAAGGCTGAGGAAAAGACAGAGCGCATGAGGGCTAAATCTCAGGCGCTGGATGAAATGATAAATTCAGGGGTCCTGACCGACTATACATCGAATAAGGATGAAATCGAAAAGGAGTTAGAAAATATTAGTGTACAAAATTCAGTAGAGGAAGAATTAGCAAAGTTAAAGTCAGAGAAACAACGTAAAAAGAGGCAACAAGTGGAGCAAGAAGCGCAACAATGAGTCCCAAAACGAAGACCAAGGGAAGGTTGGCAGCGACCAGGCTTAAGTCAAGGCGCACTGGGAAGGGTAAATCCCGCTCTAAGAGGGTCATAACCACAAGGAAAGCGACAACAAAGACACGCAGCAAGACAGCAATTGCTAAAGCCGGGAAAAGGAGCGCCAAAGCGCCTACTAACAAAATCGTCCGCATAATGGGACATGGACAATTTACCGTGGACAGTAGAACACTCAAAAAGCTAAATGATATTGACAATGCTATTGTCGAGATGGTGGGCACCGAAAGGTCCAATGACACGGAATTTAAAAGAAAATTAACAGAGCTGAGCAACTTGGTCATTGAGAACGGCAAGCCTCTTGACCCCCATGAGATAATCAGATCTGATATTATACTGCCTAGTGCAGACCTTTCAATAGACGAAGCTAAGAAGCTGTTTAGGGGAGAAGGTGTTATCCCAGAGATCTGAGGGGAAGATCCCACAGCGGATACCATAACGTCATATCTCTTTCAAACGGTATTTCTTCAGCAACAGCGGCCATTATCTTCATTTGCTGTTCTGCATCTATTGATTTTTGCCCGGTTGGAACGAATGGGTAAAATTTGTTGCGCTTATAATTGTAAATCAGATATTGCTGACGACTTCCTCCTCTTTCTTCTTCGCGGTCGCTTGAAAACTCAAAGACAGCAGCTAGCAGCTTATCAGAAAATCCCCTTTCTTCGACAATATCACTGACAGTCGTTAGACCCGCCAGAAGATCTTCAATCTTTTTGCCTTCAAAAACAATCCACATGTATCCATATGAATCAGTGGTTGTGCGCCAAGTTAAATTAAACTCTGGCTGCAGGTTGCCAAGGAACTGCCTAATGTCCTGTTCCATTTCGTAAAAAAATGTACCGCTGACTGTCTTGAATGTGAGCGCACATC
>JBKPEN010000168.1:0-3164 GCA_046728425.1 Thermoproteota archaeon | reverse complement strand
AGAGAACTCAATGAAGATGTGTCTGTATTTGGATTTCTCAGTTTTGTAGCTCTTTTTGTTCCAGTGGTGTGGTCATGGGTTGGTGTGACTTTTTATTCAACAAGATTTGCTGTAGACGATTTGGCACATCGCCTTTTAATGCTATTACAGATTGCTGCGACTGCTTTTATGGCGGTAAGCGTACATGATGGATTAGGCGAGAACTCTCGCTGGTTTGCACTGTCTTATGCGATAATGCGTGTCATTCTGGTAATAGAATATGTGCGCACCAGAAGACATGTTCCAGAGGCACGCGAGCTTACCACAAGGTATTCAATAGGACTTTCTATTTCAGCAGGAATATGGTTTGTATCTGTATTTGTACCTCTACCATTTAGGTTGTTTTTGTGGGTATTAGGAATGGGGATTGATATAGGCACGCCTTTATTGTTTCCAAGACGACTTTCGATACAATTTGCACCTAATGTCCACCATTTGCCTGATCGTCTTGGCTTTCTTACAATTATTGTTTTAGGTATCTCCATATTGGGAGTTGTTAACGGAATTGCAGCTCACAATTGGACCGTACCTTCTATAGTTTGTGCAGCACTTGGGCTAGGCATAACATTTAGTTTGTGGTGGGTATACTTTGATACTGTTGATGGTTCAGAAATCAGAGCCCTTCGTGAAAATAAACAAATTGGAATATACCTTACTTGGTTGTATATACATTTTCCACTAATAATTGGCTTTACGGCAGTGGGCGTTAGCATTGAACACATAGTCCTGAGTAATCAAGCTTTACCTCTACCCTCTTCAGATAGATGGCTTCTGTGTATTTCTACTTTCCTCTGTCTGCTTACACTAGGCGTAATACAAATGACATCTGCAATGACCACTAAGCCTGTTTCTCCCTCATCGTCAGATAATTCAAAAAAGGCAAGAACGTATGCTGCTGCTATCTACAGTATAGTATCTGCTATTGCCGTACTTGTGATTGGTGCTATACTAAAAGATGGTGGTACCTTAATATTGCCAGCACTTCTTCTCGGCATCGTGGCTATCGCATGCACAGGTGAAGTCTTATTAGATGTGAGGCGTCATCCTCATCATCGGTTTTCAGAATTTTAGTTAGTGAATATTTTTGTTTGTGTTCTGCCCGCATAAAAAACGAATAAGCCACTTGAGACAGTGCCTCTGTTCTGATGTATGAATGCATCGACAACTCATATGAGCTAATGTTCTTAATTTTTATTTGCAATAGGCAGAACATTAGAGACTATTTCTATTTTTTTATCTAATTTTCACCAATCTAAATGACATGACAAAAACCGTGAATATGACTCCTGCACTAATTAGAAAAGTAGTTGCTCCAAGTATGGTATACAGAAGTCCACCCATTATCAATCCAAGGATACTCGCTAAACTTGCAAAACTATTGGCAACGCCTTGGACAGTACCTTGATAAACAGTTCCTGCACGGTTTGCAAGTATTGACATTACAGGTGGCCACATAAGACCATTACCAACTGCAAACAAAACTGCGGCTAAATAAATTAAGATAATATCTGATGACAAGTACAAAATGAAATTTGCACCCAAAATCACACTACCAATTATCACTAATTGTTCCTCTGAGAATTTCTTTAATGCCTTCTGTAGAATTGGGCCTTGTACCAGCACCATAATGGCACTTAGTACTGCGAAAAATATTCCCATTTGGGTTACAGTCCATCCTAACCCGTCTACCGCGTGAATTGGAAACGAAGTGTAAAAGATATTAAAACCAAGAAAAATAAGAAAATATAATACAAGCAAGAACGAAATGTATTTCAATTTAAAAACATCTCGGAATTTAAGCCTCTGAGGATTTGCAGTTTTGTAGCACTCTTTTGGTTCAAATGAAAATACTCTTCCGACATGCTTTTTCTCTGGAATTTCCATTAGAATCGAACATTTAGTTTCTTTCAAAAAGAAGACTATTACCGCTAAGACAACTGAAGAAAGAATCAATGCCGCCAATACAGGGAGTACTTCTCCATACGCTGTTGAGCCTAAAATCCCGGCTATCGCCGGTCCAACAATAAAACCCAGATTGGATGATATTGCAATTTTACCAAAATTCTTGCTTCTATCTTCATCGGAGGAAATGTCTGCAACATATGCATCGGCAACAGAAACATTCCCTCCGGTGAGTCCATCAAGAGCTCTTGCAATAAATAGTACAGCTAAAGGAAGCGTTATAGCAAAAGTTCCTATTATCATTGGAGCGCCAATGTTGAATAGATTTTGAACAGGTAAAAACAATGCAACAAGAAATATGATCCATCCCGCCAATGTTCCTCCATGACTTAAGAGAAGAACCTTTTTTCTTCCGTAAATATCCGACCATCTCCCTAACATTGGAGCACCAATGAGCTGAAATGCAGGGTACGCTGCACTAATGATCCCATAGACTATCGCATTGCCACCAAGATCTGTAACTAAAAATACCAGAAAGGGAAGGACAATACTAAAACCTAAAGTTCCGATGAAGGTAATCAACAATAAAGGAAGGAGTGCGTTCTTCTCTTTGTGTACAGTAGTCAATATTGTATGTAATCATAAGGTTATAAAAAAAGAAATTGAGGACTTAAGCTATCACAGACACATATGATAGTCTGCATAGGTTGATGTTTAAAAAAAGGATTTCTCGAAAAGATAGCTCGTCTGTCTGTTGACCGCAGCTCTACAAATCCTCTACTTTCCGAGAAACTTTTTTGCCTCTTCGTATGTGATGTTCAGCCTAACTTCTGCGCCATCGAAGTTGTTTACAGCAGTGTGCGGCAGAGTGAATTCTTTCTCGTGCACCACGCCTTGAATCGTGATAAACTTCTCATTGTCCACTTCTATGACATTTCCAAGTTCTACTCCGTCTCTTGACCTGACTCCTTTGTGTACTATTTGCTTCCCAATTTAGTATTGGTTCAGTCAGTGAAAGGCTGTGAGGACTCGTTGTATCCCACCTTTAGGTTTAACATCTATCCACATCTTGTATTTACCTGCTTTTGAGAATGTGTGAACAGTATGAAAAATACCAGTTTCTTTATCTAACTCTGGATGAATGTGAGCAAAATGTGAGAGGTCTTCACTATTGACTATTATCAAGTGCATAATTTTGTCATGTATAATATCAAAATCCTTGG
>JBKPEN010000070.1:0-14659 GCA_046728425.1 Thermoproteota archaeon | reverse complement strand
TATGCTTGGGATGGCAGTTTGCTAAGCAATACTCCATTAAGAGAGGTTATAGATGCCTCTCCAGTTAAGGACAAACGGGTTTTTCTTGTAGAAAATTATCCCAAAAGATGTGATGTACTACCTGATAACTTGCTAGAGGTCCAACACAGAGCCAGAGACATCATGTTCAGCGATAAAACTATTCACAATATACAAATGTCCAAAACAATTACTTACTACCTTAGGCTTATCGATGATCTTTATAAGATGCTAGAGAGTCAATTTAGTTCGGATAAAAAGGAAGATATCAAGAAGTTTGAAAAGATCCGTGCAAGATATAAAAAAGTGTCAGAACAACATGGGGCAGAAATAAAGGGTGTACATTATATAACTAGGAGCGAACCATTTCCATCTCTTTATGAGAATGCAGATTTTTCAATAGATACGATAAAGGCTTCAATTAAGGATGGAGAATTAAAGACCAACCAAATACTAAAAGGTATCAAAAGTAGCTAAATGGAAAACCATATAGACTTCGGACCGGATAATGAAAACGATCTTGTGTTGAGTGAGGATTTTGTTAAGGTAGCTAACGCAAAGGATATTCAACCTTCGCAAATGAAAGAAGTCGAAGTTAATGGTGAAAATATCTGTGTAGCTAATGTTGAAGGAAAATTCTATGCTATTGGCAGTATTTGCACGCATGAAGGTGGTCCCCTAGCCGATGGCACGCTTGAAGGATACGAAGTTGAATGTCCATGGCACAATTCCAAGTTTGATGTGAGGACGGGAGAGGTGATAAGCCCTCCTGCAAGTGAACCAGAGCCAGCTTATGAAGTAAAAGTGGACGGCAATAGCATACTAATTAAGACACAAGGCAAAGGAAAATCTCCTCCTCAGATTGAGCTAACATTAGTAGAAAAGGACAAAATTGAAGGTACAGACGTAACATCATTTAAGTTTGGCAAGCAAAATGCTCAAGATGGGGGAGAAGACAGGACAACACCATTTAATTATACTGCAGGGCAATTTGCCTTTTTTGATATAGGCGGAGTCTACAATGATCCCAAAGGCCCGATCAGACATTTCACTATTTCTTCTTCTCCAACTGAGAATTTTATAATGCTCAGCACTAGGATTAGAGATTCACCATACAAGAAGAGACTTTCAACCTTAGAGGAAGGTTCAAGAGTCAAGGTAAGAGGTCCTGAGGGACAATTTGTATTGCATGAAGATTATTCAAAGCCTGCTGTATTTCTTTCTGGTGGAATAGGTGTTACTCCATTTAGAAGTATGATAAAGTATGCTACAGATAAGCAGCTGCCACTAAAAATAGTAATGTTTGATTCCAATAGGAATCGTGATAACATCTTATTCAAACAAGAGTTTGATGATTGTGCGAACATAAATAAAAATCTGAAGATTATCTATACTATTAGTGATGGTGGACAACAACAATCATCGTCCACTGCAAATGATTGGAAAGGAGAATATGGACGGATAGATAAAGCAATGATTTTGAAGTACTTAGACACCAACATGCTAAATAATTCAATATTCTATATTTGTGGTCCTCCTAGCATGCTAAAAGCCATGCAAGCTTTGCTCCAAGACGAATTAGAAATTCCAAAAGAAAGAATCAAAGTTGAAGAGTTTACAGGTTACTGATGACGATGATCAATGTTCAACAATCGAATTTGGGACAAACAAACTATTACTTAGCCTATGGCAATCGCGGTAATACTAAAAGGATGTGATGCTGTATTTTTCAACGATGCCAACAGATCAAGATTTTCCAAAGAACCACCAAGTTATAGGTAGTAAAAACAAATATGCAGATGACAAGCATTTCCCATGAATAACAATAATTGATGTGATATGCAATCAAACCATAATAGAATGCGATGTAGCGCTTTCTCTTATCTCTTTTCATAAATACATAGAATACGTAATCACAGGCAATCATTACAAAACCACACAGAATACTATGAGAAAAATAACAAGTTATACGATTATGATGTCTCCTTATATCTGTGATTAAAAAGTATCTGTCAAACCTTTTAGGGGATATTGTAAAGCGAATCAATAAAATCTTTGAATTCATTACCGTGGACATCCTTAGTCTTCTCCCATACTCTCTTAAATTTCGGGATTGTCATTATCGTTTCCGCAAGGCCTTTCCAACGAGACCAAATTTCAGTATCAATCATATTTCTTTTGTTAAGGCGAAATAATAATTCGAATAAGTCAAGAAATGCTACTATGACGTAATATTCATCAGGACTATCTACTACTGCAAATCTCTCTGTAAAAATTGGACTTTCCTTAGCCATTTTGGTAAATGTTTCCGTACTTTCAAGTTTAAGCCTGGCATCCATTATTCTAGAATATATCTGCTGCTCGCTTTGCATCTGCATACTTTTCCTCAAAGTTGAAAAATTCACCAGCGCCATGATAAAGAGGCCTGCAATTATTGCAATAGAAATGAATGGCATATATGTTAAAAACGAATCCATGTCATTTTCATATTGCATGGAGGGGATATATCGTTTTTTTATATTGTGACAAGAGCTGAAGCAGTTGCAAGACTGCAAGGTAACTATGCTGCAGACATAGAAGCATTTGATGCTGTACATGCGCAGGCGATGCACATGGCAGATGCACTATCAGATGGAATAATAGCACAGTTCCCACAGAGATTCGAGGACTAGCAATATCTTCTCTCGCTAGCCGATCCCTTCCTCCTCTTTTTTTAGTTGTTAAACAAAAACTCTCTTGACAACAATACTTGATTACACTCAAGGCAAAGTCACAGAGCATCCCAATCCGTTTTTCGTTCACCTTCACACTCTTCACAACCTTTGGTCTTGGACTGGGTGTTCTCATTTTCGTTAGCTGCATGCTCACACATTTCTTTTTTAAATTTGCATGCCCTAGCCATAATAATAATAATCATCATCTTGTGCACACCTAAAACCTGCTTATCTTAATGGGTTTGTAGTTGTCTTCAGAATTTGGAAAATACTGAAAAATAATGTGAAAATCATAAATCATTAGCTCTTGATGCTGCATTTCATGTTGGATGCCAAGCATCAAATCGTAGCCGGGTTCATTAGGTAGTCTTCCTTCCTGCATCGCCAATTTACTATTGTTGAATGAGTGACCTTGCTAGTAGCAGCAAGTTGCGCTTTCGCTCCATTATTCTTCTCACAGAATAGGGAAGCCATTGGCTACCGTAAGGGATGTATTCAGAGACTGCAAACCCTTTTGTAAGAAGCTCGAGCTTTAGCTCGTCTCGAATACCCTTCAGCATCTGGAATTCAAGCTTAGGATGCTGCTTACCCATCCTGATTGATTGCTCGATTAGATCTGAGTTATGAGTCGCAATCGCGAAATAATTATTGCTCTCAAAGAGCATCTTCATTAACTTCGAAAAATTTGCATTGACTTCTTCGTCTGTAACAAAAACATACTCCTTTGATTCATGGTATGCCCCCTTGACAAGCCTCACCTTACCACCGCATTCAATAATGTGTAAAAGGTCGCTTGCGCTCCTACGCAGATAGGATTGTATTGCCACGCCTATCATATCGTATTGCTTGCACAAGTCTAGATAGATGGCGATTGTGTCTTCTGTAGACTTGAATGACTCCATATCTAGCCACATAAACTGTCCAAGCTCTCTAGCTTTTGCAGCAAGCCTACTAAAATTCTGTAAACACGTATCATAGCCAATTGCAAGGCCAACCTGCGTAGGTTTGACAGACACAGACCCATGCACCTTTCTTGCACGCATCAAATCCATTAGTAATAGGTATTCCTTAACTGTCATGTCAACCAGTTTGGCATCTGTGATATCCTCGCCAAGAAAGTTTAGAATCGCAGACATTCCATGACTATTTGTGTCAAGCGCCGCCTCTATTGCCCCCTCGGCATTATAGCCTGCAACCCACCTTTTTGCTACCCTAAATAATAATCGCTCCATCAACCCAATATCGTAATTGTGAGAATAGGGGGTAGCAGAAGGTTTAGCTAGCATGAATATATAATTGTCGTCTCTATGATATAACTTTAGACATTAGACGAATGGCTTTCATTGAACCATGTAAAATGCATATATAAGAAAGATCTTCACATCTCAACAACATTGATGTTAAGTGCGGTCAGAATATTATAGCATATGGCCTCAACGCTTTCATGGCTACGACCACAATAAAGATCATCTCTTTTTGTATATTGCAAGAAAGAGTTATAGATTATACTGTAGATCCTGTTCTTTCCTGAGTGGACATAGTCTTTAATTGAGTCTGTCTAAAGGATGCTGCAATGATGATAATTGATATTCTAAAGGAGGCGTGTCTGCAGGTCCATGAGACGACAAAGGGTCTTGCTGGGACTGCTGTGGGTAGCAGGCAGATGGGAAGAGGTGCAGGTGGCGACATATCTCGCAGGATCGACTTGATAGCTGAAAAGACAGTAATCGATGTAATCAGAAAACGAAGTGTTGATGCCTCGATAATTGGGGAGGAGTGTGGCAGGATTGAAGGCAAACAGGGCTACATCATTATAGATGCGATTGATGGAACAACAAATGCCATCTGCGGAATACCTTTCTTCTGCTGCTCGGTTGCATATGCAACAGACTTTTATCTAAGCGCGGTTGCTGACGCAGCAATAATTGATCTAACAAGAGGTGACCTCTATTATGCTTCAAAGAATAGAGGGGCATTTTTAAACGGCAAGAGGATCTTCGTTAAGCGAGAACCTACTTCAGATTCTACAATTGGCATAAATGTATCTGGAGTCAACCACGCAATAGTTGAGCGCCTTGCCCCAATAATTGCAGAGGCTACCCACATCCGACAGTTTGGCGCAAATGCACTGGAAATGTGTTTCGTTGCACGAGGGTTCTTAGACGCCTATATTGATCTACGAGGCAAGATTCGGCCGACAGATATCGCGGCTGGCTACCTGATAGCAAAAGAGGCTGGAGCCAAAATATATTCAGACCATGGTTCAAGCCTTGAATCTAACCTAGATGTCAAGACTAGGCTCTCATATGTGGCAGTGGCAAATGACAAAATACGCGAGCAATTAGCAATTCTGTTTGTTTGATAAGATATAGCGATATGTTACATCAATTTTTTGCAGTGCTTACAAAAAAAGATAAGTAGTCTATAATATGGCCTCAGCTGGTTGTTGCTGCTGCTTTCTGCCAATTATCATTCGCTGGTTCTTCCTCAATGTTACTTCCGATACACCTGCTGCCTCTGCTATTGTCGCCTGACTCTTTGGCTCATTGCCTCCAACGCTAGCAAGATACAATACTGATGCTGCAAGGCCCATCGGATCCTTGCCTGCTGCCTGCCCGCTTTTTACAACGTCATGGATCATGTCCATTGCCCGGCGCTTTGTGCGCTCGCTGATATTTGCCTTGTTTGCTACTCGGGACACACACTTGATTGGGTCAAGCATTGGGACCTTGAGATCAAGCTCGCGCAAAAGTATCCTGTAGGCTCTTGCCACGTCTTTTTCTTTTGTGTTTGTAGCTTTGATAATATCCTCAAGAGTGCCTGAAATACCCATCTCCCTCTGAACAATATAGATGGCTGCACCTAGCATTGCCCGCATGGTTCGGCCACGCACAAGGCCTCGCTCTTGAGCCCGCCGGTAGATGTAAGCCGTCTTTTCTACTATTGCATCTGATAACTGGATGATGCTTCGCAGCCTGTCCAGCTCAACAAAAGCACGCCTAAGGCTGCGCTCATCCTGTCCTTTTACCCTAAAATCCCAAGCCCGCAGTCTGTCAAAGGTTGAACGCATGGCTGCATTGAGCCCACTGCCAGCACTCTTGTCTGGTCTACCAATAATGGTTGAGAGACCCATACCCGAGCGTGCCAAAGAAGTGGGACTTGTCCTCAATTTGCTGTTGGGTTCCCTGGCAAGAATGCTCCAGTCTTCCTGCTCATCGCCTACCCTCTCATGTATGACAAAGCCGCATTTAGTGCAAATCAGCTCACCTGACTCAACGTCAATTATCTTCTGACCGTCACCGCAATTGGGGCATATTATTACATTGTCAGCAGGCTTCAGCATATAATGTGAGCCGTTGAGCTATATCAGATATAATATCAGTCGAAAAATGTATTAGAAGAAGTCGGTTGATTCAAAGTTTAATCAGAATAGCAAGAGAAATCTTCTAAAGTTGTTAAGGTAAAGGCTAAAAAGACAACAATTGCAAATAATCTTGGTAAACTGAAAATATATGGGCTACAGAGTAATTTGTGAACGTCATAGTTTGAAGCAATTCTGCAACACCATGAGCGAAGCGAAAGCGGTTCAAGTTCAACATAGGCGTCAAGGAGGGTGCCTAGAAGCGGAAATTAAAAAGCCGAGAAGGCAGTAAGAACATAATTTCTTATATAGAAGATTTAGGTAAAAACGTCGTTAACCTTTGATTGTCTATCTATCCCCATAGCATCTTCTCTGGCATCTATTGCAATCATAATAATTCTGCTAATCAAAAGCGTGTGTATATGTGCATTTTAGCTTCAGAAATCAGTTTAGCAGCTTTTAAATTGAATCAACTGTATAAGACCATACCATGAATGCAATACTTCCTTCTACCTCTGAGATATTTGAAAGGGAGCATGTGGACAGGAAGGAATATCTGAAAAATGAATTAAAATCACTTGGAATTGAGCCTAAGAGGAAGGATCAAATAAATGATAATGAAGAGCTTCAAAGCCTTTCAGATAACATTAAACAGGCAATGTTTCAGGATTATAAAATAGCATATAGCGAAAAAGGCGATATGCATAAAGAAGAAGCGGAATCGACTGTTACCATTGGATGATAAAAAATCTATTGCTGTATCCACCATATTTTCATATATCAAGAAATTATCTTTTCCTGTTCAGACCAGATATGAGTGATAGCTAACGTTGGCGGATTTATTGCCATAGTAAATTAAATTGCACTGCAGTGCAATGAAGTCTTGCTCCTCTAATATTATTTTGTTGATAGCTATCACATGACTAGTCCAATTCAGGTGCGTATCCTAATCACATTACAAAAAGTCTTACTCATATGCGGTATCATTGCTTCTCTACTTTGTGGAGCTATTGACATATTTGGAGGTATGGTGTGGCATGGATACAGCTTCGCATCCCAACTGTAATTATGGAAATTTTTGTGCTATTTCCGTTAAATTCCAGATGATTAACGAGTAAAATGCTTTATAGATTGTTTTCACCATGTTTTCCTACCGCCTTCTAAATGCTGCTCCTCAGTACTATTCTTAACATTCATCTGATAAACTGCCATTATCATTTTCCTTTTATCTGGCTCTTGGTCTAGCACAAATTTGTAGAATAGCTCATTAATTACCGTGGATTCATTGTCTAAATCAAGACATTCTACAAGTGTACGAAGCTTAGTTTCTGCTTCTTTTGTTATTTCTATCTGTGGCATATCTGCTATCTCTACCTGCTATCTTTCCTTCTTTCTTGTTGCGATTTTTCTCTTCATTTCTCTGCTTATTATTGAGGAGAGCTTGATAAATTATACCTTCTACATAATGATCATAGAAAGTATGACTTGCCCTTGCATAGATGTGTACAAGCACTCATGCTGCAGTACTAACCAAGAATGCGAAACAAAAGTAGGTTATATGGCAGGGCATGCAAGCGAGCAACCAAAGAAAAGGCTGTAGGCGAAGATTACTATACGACCATTAAGAAAGAAAAGTTAAGCAAAATCAAATCCAAAGGAGAAAATAGATAGAAAGCTAGACGAAGATCTATAATATATAACGTAGCTGACAGAAAGAAGAAGCCAAATAGCTTAAGTAATGCTTAACTATGCTTATGCAATATTTTGGCTTTTGGAAAAAGAAAAAGAAGAAGAAGATACAATAGAAGATCAACTAGAATGGACAGTCCGTCTATTGTGGGATGCAAATAACGGGAGAATTTGCGACTACTGCGGAATCAATATAGATATCCCATGGCTAGATATTCTAATGTTCTTTCATGAAGAGTGCTGGAAGCACTATAGGAAAGATGGTAAGCTATACCCATTGCCAAAATATGCCTAGAGCTATAACTGGATATGGATGTGAATATGTATAATATTGATGCCCTCCTCCCCCGTAGTATATATGCCCTTCATAGAATTGATATAATTGCTTTTCAGCCCTCTGTAAATTCATCGCAGAGAAAGCATATTGCCAGAGCGCCAAGCGAATCTATCCATAGATCTACGGCCATATCCCATGGTTCAGTTTGAATAAAGCCACTCGGGCCACTATAAGTTGCATAAATCCATTCGTACACCTCCCAGAGAACAAATGCAATCCAAGAGACAGCTATGCTGACTGTGTAGTAGTATTTTTTATTTCTTGTCAAGTAAAGATTTAGAACAATTGCAGTCAGCGCCATCCCCGAAAGTCCATGTGTAAACCTGTCAATCGGCGTTATATCATAAAGATGAAATGTATATTCTGCAAGAAAGTGAGCACCAATTGCCACTAATGCTAGAAAAGACGTAAAAAAAGCCATCCTCTGCTTGTATCGATTATCTTATGTCCAAAAATTTTTTTTCTAGACTGTAACTGCTATTACTGTGTTGAGGCTCCCGATGATCTTTCTCTGTAATCAACGCTCTATACAGCATATAAAACGCTGTAGCTAATAGCACCAAAGAGATTATTGGATTTTCAAGCCCGATGGGACCATGCATTGATCCAAGTGCATCGAGCCCGGTTGTTAGTTAAAAAGTTTGCATTATTCTATACAATCCTTGACAGGCCACGTTCATAAATGCTCTGTAAGTATACGTAAGGAAAACTAATTGTGCTTTTCTGCTTTTTGGACTTTGGCAATAGTAGTTATCCTCTTTCTAATCCATTTGTAAAAACAACTCTGTGAATCTTAAGGATTACTTGCGGCAAACTTCCTGAGCTCTTCTTGAAATTCCTGTCTTTCACTTGCCATATTCATGATGTCTGTTTTGCTCACAAGGCCCAATAGGACACCTTGCGGATCGCATACAAACACCTTTCCAATGTGTGTACGTGTCATCTTCATCAATGCTTCGTCTGCGCTTCTACTTGGCAGCATGACCACTAGATCTTCTAAAGGAATCATTATTTCTCCTGCAGTCAGCTGCTGCCTTTTGTCCTCTGGTATCTCCTGTACTCTCTTCAAGGTAACCATGCCCAACATTCGGCCACCGGAGTCTATCACTGGAAAGGAGCTCTTCATATGTATTGCAAAGTATTCTTTCAGCAGCTCGTTTATTTTGACATCATTTCTTACAGCTATGACTCTCGTATTCATAATGTCTTTTAGCCGTACTCCAGCCAGCACAGACGTCAGCTGCTGCTGAGAAAGGTAAGACTGTGCCCCGCTATTAATAAACCAGCCTATTAACAGAATCCAAATCCCACTGACGAAATACCCTGTTATCATTGTCAAGAATCCTATGCCCATAAACCCATACGATATCGCTATCCCAACTCTAGCTACAGTTCTTGTAGCATTGTCATAGTCTCTTTTCAATGCAACAAGTCCGGCGCGCAGTATTCTTCCACCATCTAATGGAAATGCAGGTATCAAATTGAATCCACCCAACATGGTGTTGATAATAGCACCATACAGCAGAATCCCTTCAACTATTTGTTTTGCAACCAGTAACTGCTGCTCTGAAGGATTAATTTGAGATACAAGCCACCAAGACACCGCAAGAGCTCCGGCAATTGCAAAGCTTACTGCCGGTCCTGCGATGGCAATTTTGAACTCCTTTTTGAAGTCCCTAGTTTCTTCAGTTATTTCTGAGACACCACCAAAAATAAACAGGATGATCTGCCTTACCTTGATACCATAGCGTAATGCCACCACAGAGTGCATCAGCTCATGAAGAAACACTGAAATGAAAAGTATGATCGCTCCTGTAGCTCCCATTATCCAATATTGCACGGTTGTGAGGTTGGGAAAATACTGCGGCATAAAGCTGCTAGCAAGTGTCCACGCAATCAAGAAGAAAACTATGATTAGAGTAAAGTGTAATCGCACAGGTATTCCTCTGACTCTTGCTATCTGAAATGACATCCGGATATCTTAGAAATGCATCCTATAGCTTATAGAAATTGCATGAAATGAAGAAGAATGGATGCCCTGCTGCAAATTAAATACATAGGACGCTATTACAGAGATCGGAAAAATTTACATGGATGATACTGAAAATATCCTCTTATAGAGAAGATGTCTTTCTGACAATTATAATAATGAGTAAAGCCCAAGCCAGCCGTAAGAGGGAGAGGAAGTAACATAGAAAAAAATACCAAGAAGTCAGCGATGGTATGGTCAATCATTATTTTTGCTGCATCTCTTACCATTATTTTGGTATTAACTACTCAGGTACTAAACGATGTTATTCCAGAATCATATCTAATATATGTTCAAGCAACCGAGGTGGCTGTGGTTGGCTTCTTTGCAATCCAAACAATCAGCAAGATCTCATATCGTTTATCGATTTCATATTCTGTGCAGACGGCCAAATCTATTAGAAGTCTCATCAGGGTCACTGGTGCAATAATTGTAATTGCCGTTGTAATTTCCTATCTGACTCAAGATCCTGTAATAGCAGCGTCAATTAGTACTGTATCTGGGCTTGTAATTGGTTTTGCTGCTCAAAATTTGATTGGAAACATGATTGCAGGGATAACTCTAGCAATAACGCGACCATTTAGAATTGGTGATAGAATCAAAGTGTTCACTGGGGAGGGAAGTGTTAGTGATATTGGGCTTCTTTATACTCGACTTTTGCTCGATAATGGAGATGAAATGTTAGTATCTAATTCGTCAATGGTGACCGCCAATATAACATTGAGAAAAAATGAAAAAGAAGAAGATCAGAAACAATAAGGGAAATGTACCTGTTTGTAAAGTGTTAACAGCACTAACATAAGCTAAAAAAGTCTATGGCAGTAGAGGGGAGTTTCAGTAGATTAGCATATTCTTCTTTGCATATGTCTGCACGTGCTATATATGCATAAGAGGTTCAATTCTTGTGCTTACAACTGTCAGTACAAAAATTCTTTGTTCAATAGCCATCACTAAAAATGGTAGAGGATAGTAAGTCCATCATCATGAAGTTAATGAATCTATATGGACGTCATCAAATTGCACATGTGCGTCCTCTGTGTACAGTCCAATATTACCAGGACCTGTTATCGGTGCATTGTCCTGGTAATTAACAACCCTTTGAATTGTTCCATCTGCCATTTTCAACCATATTTCGATGTGATTGCCGGACATTTTGATATACCAGGTGTTCCATTCATCAATTTTCAGTTTGGGTTCATTTGCAGTATACAGGAATATTTGCTCTTCTGCCTGATTTTCGTTTTGCTTCTTGCCAAGTTCAATCCCATTAGGTTTAAAGATGAAATAATAATGGTGCCACTCATCTTGATAACGCCAAATAATCCAAGCCACTTCCCATGGATTTGGCATAGAGTTTTCCCTCAATTGCTTGTTCGTCTTGACTTTCAGATACATTTCTACGTCCTCATAAGTCTGAGTTGTTAGAGTTAATGCAGCATGAGTTTCATTAGGACGTATCGAAGTTTTTGGCTCCTCATAAAAGACTGTATTATTCTCTGTTGCAGCTAAGGATGTTGTAGTAACAGTACCAGACGCGCCAAAGCCATTGTATTTATTAAACCATTTGCCATTTGGAGATGTCTGATTATCTGTTATTGTGTATGGAGGACCTTCAAAGTTATCATATAAAACAAAAGCATGTACTGAATGCCATAACAACGCTGGTATTGTCATTAATGAACTAAATAAGAGTGAAAATATTGATATTATTAGCATTATTAGTGCATGCAGAATCAATGAATATAGAGAATCCCTTTAACAATTTGCTCCTCTTGTGAATATTAGTCTTTACAAAGGCTCCTCAAGGTTTTGGAAAGGATCGACATTTTGGCTAGTATCGCCCAGAATATAAACTAGAATATCACATCTAAAAATGAGCCACGATCGAAAACCTAAAACCTATTGCTGTGCTGGGTATTTCCAGTGCTACTAGAGCTGCTAAAATCTTTAATACAGTATGTGACAGCACCCGTTTTAGGTTAAGGAAATAAACTAGGTAGTGGAAAATTAATTCATATGACAACCAAGAACGCAAAGGATAATGGCAATAAAGCTGGGTCCTCCTCCTCCTCATTGCCATTTGAAATTCGTGAGCGAGCAAAAAGATCATCTTCTACTTTAGGGAGAGGGGGAGAAGGAGAAGAAGAACGCTCCCTTTTGTCTCGTAAGAAAAGGATCGAAGCAATTATCAGCTCAGAAAAACTTGATGCGGTACTAACTGCTATAGGATCGTTAAAGTTGGCAGCTACATATTATGATTCAAAAGGTAAAGGCAAGGGTCAAAAGTATACAATTTCCTACGGAAGAGGTGTTGGCAGCTCAAAAATGGCATATTCTGATAGGAAGACGGTTGTTATAATAGTAGATGAACATAGGGTCGAAGATGTTATAACTGCTATAAGATCGGCTGCAGCAGAAAGTGGGTCATCGAGTGCTGGAATAATAGTTATCTCTTCTGTGGATGACATTCTACAGATTTAAGAGATACGGACTCAGATTTATGTTCCTAGCCGCTCTGCTTGTCTATAATTTTTCCCTTTAGCAAGGTAATAATGACAAAAAAGAAGAAATTATGAAAATAGTGTCGAAAAGTGTTACGTTCGTCTTCTTGCCACTATTGTATGAGTTTGGTCTACATACCATCTGATCTTGTCTTTAAAGCCAGACCACCAGTCCAGAAATGAATTAGTGTTGTCCGCTTCAAATAACAAGAATCCATTGTATTCCGTACCCCATGCATGGTTGTATTCACCTGTCAGCCGTACATCAGATGGTAGGCTCTTTTTAAGATCATTCCATTCGGCACTAGATTTTTGTGCTTCTTGATCGCTCATCGCCTTAAATCTGTAAAATACCAAGAATGCAGTTGGTATTGCTGATGATGCCATATTAGCAGAGTATTCATCCGCCCTCTTACTTAAGCTCTTCGAGAGAAAGCCGATCTCCCTCTTCAGCCAATTTTTATGGAGAGAGGTGCAGAAGAGTTTCATGTCAGCTAGTGCGTCGTGTTCTTTTTCTTGGTTAAGTACTTATTCAGCATCAAATTCTGTATTCAAATTTTCTAATTTAATGGCATAAACACTTCCTGCTTCATTATTGAAAAAGAAATAAAGCGCCCGGGCCGGGATGTCCGTTCGGTTTTTTCAAACCGAATTTCGAACCCGGGTCGAAGGAGTGACAGTCCCCCATACTGGACCGGATTGTACGATTCTGGTTTCGCTTAGAAGCAACCAGGCGTCTCTATACTACCCGGGCGCATGTAACCCAACTCTTTGTAGAACCAATTAAAATGTTTTGGTTCTTCTATGTTTCGGCTTATCTTAGACATACATTACAGGCTAGAGAGAAAGTGGTACATTATATTATTCCGTTCTTTTTATCATGACTGCTGTACTTGCATCAATGCTCTGCCAGCTCACTTCATAGCCCAACTTGTCGATTAGCTCTGCATGACAGGATTCTGGAATGCCCTCCTTTGATAGAATTGAACAAGCATCAATAAACCTGCTTGTTCCAACCAGTAAAGGTTCCAACTTGGTCGCTTTGGACTTGGATATCAGATATATTCCTGCTTCAATGTACTTTTCCTTATTATCTCTTAGAGAAATTCGCCGTGCTACCTCTGCTGGAATGCTGTACTTTTGTGCAACTTCGTTGATTGAAATAACCGTATTATTATTATTATTATTATTATCATCATCAGCCTTAGCAAATTCAATTTTCAAATTAGGATCATTGACTTTTCTCTCAATCATCTCTCTATCTATTGACTTCAAGTAATCAAGAATGGGTTTAACTGGGACGGTATCGTTTCTGTATAATATAAGCTGCTCTTTTGGCACTATTGAAGAAAAGGAGGATTTTGAGCACGCAAAGTCTTCATTCACTGCAATGAATAGAAGGTCGGTCTTACCATCATTATTATTCCTCTTCTTTCTGCTATCCATTGAAATAAAAATATCAGCTAACTTTTGCAGTTTCCTCTCAAGATATTCTTTTGTCCAGAATCCAACAATCTCGAGATAGATCTTCTTGTCATACTTTTCAAACATAAAATCTGGAATGAAAGCACCCCCATTTGATAGCACCAGAGGATCAGGTTCCCTAGTTAGTCTCCAACCAGTTTCAGACTGCTCGAATCTCTTAGCAAATTTTTCTTCGACTGTGCTATCAAAGTTATAATTATCATTGTAGGGAGATGATCCTTCCACTTCTTTTTCAGTGATGGAACTAGAAGGAAAAGAAGAATATGGATCTGTCATCAGTTCCGGAATCTCATTTTTTGAGATCTTAAATTCGTATATTTTCCTCCCCTCCATAGTTTTCCTTACGATCCACGCATCTAGATGCCATTCACCACCATTACTGCTGCTCTGTCCTTTTTTATCTGAAGAGAAAATTATTGATGGAAGCAACTTTGCAAGCAATGTCCCGTATCTATCTGTTAATTTAAAGAGGCTCAATGGTCCTTCAAGAGAACAGATTATTCGATTTTGTTGTTGTTGTTGTTG
>JBKPEN010000230.1:0-1993 GCA_046728425.1 Thermoproteota archaeon | reverse complement strand
GCATACATCTGATCTGAGGTGATTGGCTTCAACAACAATATATATGACCGTCTATTCAGACAAACATAAAACTATTTAACAAAATTTGAGCATGTTGATGAGCATGCTCGCTCTACGGTTCATCATAAGATCTCTTGAACCGAAGACACTAACTATATTTTTGTAGTTTATTTATTTCCTTATGATTTACGTAAGACAGTTTTTCAAAAAATATTGGTCAACATCTGTTGTTTAGCTGTGAGCAAGAGAGAGAGAGAGAGAGAGAGAGAGAGAGAGATATTAAACATTCTACATTATTTTGATCTTAATTGCACCAGTATTTTTTTTGCAGCCTCAAATAATATTGAAACAATCAAAAATATTTGTCCCACTCATATCTTTCACGATATTGGAACCAAATAGCCAAACTTAACATAAGATCTTGGAAGATCATCAGGTTAAATCCTCTTTATTCGCGTGCTTATCGAGCAGTCTCTTGAGGTCACTGCTCATATTGGCTACCTCGCCGAGCGTTAGCTGTCCTGGATCTTCATTGCGCATCCATGTGATGTATCCATCAGCATCAATAACTATTGCCCCAGACCTTTCCAAGTACTTGGATATAACGTTTATCTGTACTGGCGTTAGGAATGGAAGCATTTTCCTAATGTCTCTTAGCTTTGGGTAGCCCTCAAAATTCCTGATCGCTTGCAAAAAAGCGCTAATGTCATCCTCTGAAACTTCATTTGCAGGCCTTATCTTTCTAGGGGATTTTCGACGTTTGATAGAAAATGTATGTTGTCTTGCCCTAAAACTTTTTCTTCCTATAGGGTGGGAAACGCAAGGGTAGACTTTTCGAGCCCTAATATTGGAACATACAGTGACTGTGCATCAGTTCCTATGCTATCTATAAATGTGAATTCTCCAGAGAGCCTTTTTAGCTGAATGAACTTTTTGGTCGGCTTTTCATTCTCAGCAACATAGTGAACCGTCACTCCTCCAACTGCACCTGTCTGAATAAAAAGGACATGCTTGCTATTGTAGTGAATATAATAGAGCATGGGAATGACCCCTAGCATCGACTGAGCAGAGTAGATTATCACCTTGAGCATGTCTTCTAGGTTCTGGTATTTTAGATACACAATCTCATTTTGAGACATAGTATTTACATAAATCTCACATCATATCTTCTTTTTGATTATCGCAAGCTCTCTTTGTGCTCATTGCAGCGTGATGCAATTTTTTGAGGCACATGACAACAATATATAGCGCCTGCATACCAAGAGGAGGGCTATACAGGCAAACTCTACCTTAGAGAACCAGCTTGCATCAAAAGTCGTTCTAGAATGTATAGGCTCACTCTTTAAAGTGGGTTTGCTGGATTGGTTAGGATTCTCATACCGATCTTATATATATAAAAAGGTATAGAGAAAAAATCTACAATTTTCGTAGAATGTTGCAACGTTAATTCAGACTGACGAGAAAAGCACTTTAGATGCCTTAGAAAACAAACAAATACAGGTTTAAGCAACTGCAGAGATGTCTGCAAGTACGACACATTCTGGTTATACATCTTGGCAAGATTCTATGGCATCAAGGTCCTTCAATATGTTATGCATGAATCAAGAGCTGGGTGCTGTACCTTTTCGATCTAGCCTTAAAGGTCATCTCTCTAACATAATCTGGAGGCTACAGATGTGTCATGCCTTGCCTGCCTCAAGCGGCAGACATTGCATTCATAGTAGGATTTTCACACAGTAGAATTCAAAAGATAACCCTTATGCTTCTAAATTAGGAAGTTAGTGATTTCTGTTTTGTACTTCTGCTGGTACACTTTTTGTAATTAGTTGCAAAGATAATATAGTAATTTTTAGTTCCTCATAACCACCTTGACTCTTCGCACAAGGGTCTTTACATCAACCGGCTTTCTGAGGAAATCGTTTATTTTGATTCCAGGTATTGAAAATTCAAGGTCACTTATTTCAAATGCCGACATGAAGACTACTTTTGCATC
>JBKPEN010000286.1:0-9043 GCA_046728425.1 Thermoproteota archaeon | reverse complement strand
ACTGAGCCAAGTCGCCTATTATTGTAAAATGTATTGCAAGATGCACAGGTAATGCGCCAGCCAGATACAAGCCAGCAGTACGCACATTTAACTTCTTGACAAAATACATAGCGACAAGCGGTGAAACAAAAATTCCGCCATCTATCACACCATTTACTAGTAGCGGGTGGTAATTATGGGCAAGATAGAATGCAGTAGTAGCTCCCCCTACTGCCCCGACAATTAAAAATATTAGCATATCACACCGCCTCGTTTCACAATTTCTTTTTCAATAACTTTTGATATCGCAGAAAGCCTATTTCTCACCTCTTTTTTGTTGTCACCGCGTGATATCATCTGTATCTTTATCTGCGGCGTCTTTTTCCTGTAGTATACGCGTGTATTATTCTTAATATATATCATTTTCTTTGGATTAGATTTGACTATTTCTATCAACACTGGAGCGATCATAGCTTCAGTGAGGCCTCTTGTATTGTAGTTGAGCTCCTCTGCAACAAACTTACCTACGCTCTTCTTTATCCGTGGGAGAATGTGCTCTTTGAATATTGCTTTCATCTCCGGCGGTACGCCGGGCAGACAAAAGATCGATATACCACCGGCCTGCTCCACGATAGCAGGTGCGCTCCCTACAGGATTCTGGATTGGTGTGGAACCCTCAGGTATAATGGCCATTTTTAGCCGCGGCTCAGTCAGCTCATAGTGAAGCTTGTGCCTTGCATAGCTTTTCTTGAGCATTTCAACGGCTCCGCTATCTAGCACGATTTTTTTGCGAAGTGCTGCAGCCAAACCTTCAAAAGTCATATCATCATAGGTCGCACCAAGGCCGCCTGTCATTATCAAGATGTTGGGCTTTCTTCCAAGCGATTCTCTCACTGCAGAGGAAATTTCATTAAGATCATCTTGTACGACTGTCACTCTTTTTACAACACCTCCGACATTTGTAATCTCGCTGCAAAGCCAATACGCGTTGGTATTGAGCGTGATCCCTGATAGAAGCTCGGTGCCTATGCAGAGGATTTCAACGATCATGCCTTGAAGATCCTGCTCAACATAATTAGCTCAGGTCCGCTCGTAAGATTGCCTACAACGACTGACTTCATGTTTGCTACGATGCCTGATGACAGAAAGGGTACGCCGCCATTCACTGTTACCGGCTCTGCTGGTACTTGCAATATTTCTGATATTTCCTTTACCTCGTCCTCTGTGGCCTTGGGGTGGACGCCTGCGCCACCATTAGTGGCGACGATCATTGATCCTGCCTGAACAAAGCCCCCTACAGTCATAGAGTTGGTTGGGACACCGAGTACATCCTGCACCTGACGGTCGGTCTCTCCCTTAAAGAGCGGTGATACTATTGCACCGTTATCATTCGTTGCAATTAGATTGCCTATAGCAGTGAACTTGCTTTTCACACGCTCCACACTAAGGTGACTTGACTGTTTTAACATCTGGACTTCCTCATCCGATGCTATTGGGGGCAGCAGCATACCATTATTGTTCATGACCGTCATGGGGCCAAGGAGTCGGGTTCCTGCTATAGAAGTGTATACTTCGCTTACCTGCAGGTAGTCGGCAAGCTTTTCTGTCTTTGTCTCGGCAAAACCGTACGGTACCAAGATTATGCTGTCATTTGTCTTGACAAATATGCCGATATTGGGACTCTTGTATACTGTATAGCGATATATCGCCAATATATATAAGAAAACTCGGAAAATAAAGGATATGAACCTAGCGCTAGCAATTGATAGTTCCCCCTGATAAAATCCTAGTTTATCATATCAAAAACTGGCTTCCAAGCCTTCGATTTCATCATAAATTTTTTGAATCCTTCTTTGATATGACTATCCCAACCTGTTTACTTAGCCGTCAACTGTCTAGTCAATCTACAATGTCCCATTAAAAACAAACCTTCATTTTTTTATATTGTTTTTATAATAAACCAGGATGATCTTAATCAAGGCTGCGAGCTGCCAAAGAAGAAGAAGGAGGAGATAGAATATCTCTATCATGTAGACTCATAGAAAGCAAAATGGTATGAAAAGCTCATCCCAAGCACGAACACTTGTACTTAGATGGAGCAAAGTGCTGGATGGATCAAGACAGCATTCTTTGGACATGAGAAACTAGGGAAATTAAAGGTCATAGTGTTTATTATAGTCTGCCTGTGGTAAGGTAATAGTAGCGATGCCTAATCCTTTTTACGACAGAGATATTGTTTCGATAAGGGATTTTGCCAAGGACGATTTGGAGTATGTGTTTGACGCCACCGATAATATAAGCCGCCTCAAGCATAGTCAGCGAGGCGAGCTTGGTAAAGGAAGAACTCTTGGCTACATCTTCTATGAGCCTTCAACAAGAACTAGAATGAGCTTTGAAGCTGCAATGGCATCGCTTGGGGGAAGCTCGATCGGTATATCTGATTTAAAGTCGTCTTCTGTAGAAAAGGGTGAGAGCCTTGCCGATACAATAAGAGTTATTGATCTATATTCAGACGTCATCCTACTCCGTCATCCTCTGGATGGCTCTAGTAGGTTTGCAGCCGAGCTGTCACAAAATCCTATCATAAACGCAGGGAGTGGAAGTGAAGAACATCCTACCCAGGCCCTACTTGACTTATATACCATATTAAAGGAGAAGGGCAAGATCGATGGCCTGTCAGTGACTATAGTAGGTGATCTAAAGTATGGAAGAACTGTATATTCACTTCTCTATGGCCTTGCCAATTATAAGGTAGAGGTACACCTTGTGTCGCCGCCTACGCTACGGATAAGGAAAGAGTCACTCTATGAAATACAAGACAAACTCCAGATAAAGGAGCACAACAAGCTCGAAGAAGTCTTGCCAGATACTGACGTCATTTACGTCACGAGGATACAGCGTGAGCGCTTCCCTGATGTGCAAGAGTATGAAAAGGTCAAGGGGACTTATACAATAGATGAAAATACACTAGCAAAGTCCAAGTCAGACATCGCAGTTATGCACCCTTTGCCAAGGGTAGACGAAATTTCACAGTCAATTGATCATACTAAAAATGCAATATATTTCAAGCAGGCATCCTATGGAAAGGAGCTAAGGGCTGCGCTATTGGCTCTTATGCTTAATGAGAATCTGTCAAGGTAGCTTGACAAAACTAACTTGGATGACAAGAAATAAGCAACTACTGTCAAGTATTTTATCATCTATTGTTATAAAAAAAGAACCTGTCAACCTTCATGATTTTTGCTTGTTCCACATTTCAAAAGGGATGTCTCTTCAGGGTCGAAATTATTATCCTATTTCAAGAATGATATATATCATTAAGCTAGTCTGGTATTGCAAGACATGATATGATCATACCTAAGAAATATAGAAATAATATATACAACATTTGCGATGAAGTTATTACAATTCTCTGATCATCTACAAACCTGTCTCAAGCAGGAGCTGCTATGTGGTCAAGAAAAAAGGCACTTATTTCTTCATGAGATCAATGCATGCATAGAGCAAGTTGTCATATCAAAATGATATGTGTCTCTGTTGTTGTTTGGGCTTGGATAAAGCCCTTTTACAATTATGGCTTCATGTCGACAAGTCAGACCTAGATCTAGGCGTAGTTGCCCTTTATCGATGACTTGGCACCACAGGCCTCGCAGATCAAAAATGCAACCTTTGGCTTGCTCTTTTCAGTATGGGTATCAGGGCTACCACATACTGGGCATTGAACATAGTCTTTGATGTACCGGTCGATGAGCGCCTGAAATGAGGAGAGTGTCTTATGGCCCAAAAATATCACGCGCTCACCAGTTATGTAACCCGCAGAAGCAAGCTCTTTGTTGAGGTATAACAGGAATTTTTCAGGATCCCTTCGTAGCGCCTTCGGAAAGTCCATAAAGTTGCGAAAAATAGTATTCTTGCCGACCCAGATTATCTGGGGGGTCGGAATTTCAAGCCTTGACCTTGCCTTCTTGGCAGTATTACCCACTTTGTCCTGCAGCCTCTTGAGCAGGACTTCGTAGTCGCTAGCAGACTGCTCTTTCACAGTAGAGATCCGTTGTACGTCTGTTTAATTAATGTATATCGACCATGGTAAAATTACCTGCTAGCCTCTTTTTCGTAACTGCTATTGCTGCCCGTGAAGAATCACATCCGATCCAGTGATGACAAAGCTTTTCTGCAACCGTAAGTGTAGTACCCGAGCCGCAGAAAAAGTCAGCAATGAGATCATCAGGTTTTGAAAACTGCCTGATTATGCGTTCTAGAAGTTGGATGTGCTTTTCAGTGCCATAACCCGTAGAATAGTTGTATGCTTCAATATCGAACCAGACGTTATCAATTATTCTGTGTGCCTTTGGAGGGATCCAATATTCCGGGTATTTCCTGTATGAAAGCTTTCTGACAAACTCTAGTTTTTTTTTCCTGGTAGCTTGCCAGTATTCTTCAAGGACCATATGAGAGAATTTGTTCTCGTATAGCTGATAATTTCTAATTGCTCTTAGTGCCCTCTCCTTTGCCCACTTCCATTGTCCCCTTGCAGGCTTAAAGCCAAAGATCTCATAGCGCATTGTAGGCCTGTCTACATTGCTCCAAAAACCCATCCACTTTGCCTTTGAGTGGTACTCAGCAAGTGGAGGCCGGAATTTTGTATCCGCCAACTTGGAATACCACAGTATAGTGTCATGTGCAGCATGCATTCTATCTATCAAATTAAATTGATACTGCAGGTTCTTTCTACGACCGCGCTTTACTATTATTTCATTTCTGAAATTTTCAGATCCAAAGATTTGATCCATCATCACCTTGATGTAATGGACTGCATGCCAATCCAAATGAATGAAAATAGATCCAGAAGGGGAGATCAGCTTGCGGATTCCACTCAAGCACCTTTGCATCATCTCGAGATATTGGCTTTCTTTCAATATATCTTCAAAAGCCAGCTTGGTGTTGTTTTTAACGCGATGTAAATAACGCTCGCCGCTGAGAAAGGGCGGATCAATATAAACTAGATCTATTTTGTTTTCAAAATCCTGCTTTAGCAAATAATTAATGCATTCAAGGTTATCACAGTGAAAAAGCAAGTTCCTGTTCCTTAAATCCTTGTGATTATTCGGCTTTTGCACGAGCCTAGTCCTCTGCGCCATGATCTGAAATTGTTCTCCCTAGTATTATTTTAATAGCATAAGTATGTTTGTTCAGCCCAGTTGCATGTTAAAGAAATGTGTAATATCAATCAAAGAATGATCAACCCTTCAAAAACAATATATCTGCACAGAGAGGTAACTCCCTCAACAAATAGAATTTTCATTAGTCTTGCTGTGTGGTTCTGACCTGTTAGAAGTTTCCCAGTGGTACCTCCTGTTCCTGAGCCCATCTGCCGTTTCTAATTACAACGGTCCAGATCAAGACCGCAATCAATGCAGGATCGACATATATTATATTGTATATATAAGAACATATTTTCTCCTCACTTCTAGTTGTAGCTCTCGTACTTCTTTAACTATTATGACCTTCATTTCTATAATGGGACTCATTATAAGCAAAAATACTATATGATAAGATATTGACCATCCATACAGTATCGTCAAATATAATTCCAATTAACAAGCCTTGGATAGGCGAAGAAGAAAAGCGTGAGGTAATAAGTGTGCTTGAAGAAAGTGCACTCACCACAGCTGCACGTGACGGCGGCAAACGAGTGCGTGACTTTGAATCACAGATGAAAAGCTATCTGAAAACCAAACATGTAGTGTCTGTCAATTCTGGCACAGCTGCGCTCTATGCTGCCCTACTTGTCGCTGGCATAAAGCAGGGCGATGAAGTGCTACTCCCCTCATTTACCTTTGTGGCAACTGCCAACGCAGTTGTCGCAGCAGGCGGTAAACCAATCTTTGTAGACATTAAGAAGGACGACTACACCATGGATGTTTCTGACCTGGAAGACAAGGTCACCAAAAAGTCCAGGATAGTAATACCTGTGCACCTCTACGGCCATCCATCTGACATTGACGAAATACGCGAGCTTGCAGAGAAACATTCACTTGACGTAATAGAGGATGCTTGCCAATCTTTAGGATCAAGTTACAAAAAGAAGCAGACTGGCACGTTTGGCACACTGGGGTGTTTTAGTATGTACGCAAGCAAGGTGCTGACAGCAGGTGAAGGCGGCGCAATTGCAACGGACAGCGACGAGCTTGCCGACAAGCTCAAGATGATACGGAACCACGGTATGGTCGAAGGCTATGATACAAGGATCCTTGGTCTGAACCTTCGGTTGCCCGAGCTGAGCGCTGCTGTTGCTAAGGTGCAGATGCAAAAGCTAGACAAAATGCTAGAGATCAGGAAACGCAACGCGGAACTTCTGAGCAAGCTACTGCTTCCCTCTTCAAAGAAATATGGGGTAAAGATTCCTCAGGAGACTGTCGACAAGAAGTTTAATTGGTATCTCTACACTATCGCCCTTCAGGATGAGAGGGATAATATAAAGAACAAGCTTGTGCAAAATAATGTGGGTGCAACTGTATATTATAGCCCGCCGGTGCACAAGATGCCGTTCTATGCACACCCCGTATCGGAAACAAAGCTCCCTGCGACAGAATGGTGCACTGAGCATGTGCTGTCGCTGCCCGTACATCCTCACGTTGCAGAAGCAGATATAGATCATATAGCAAACAGCCTAAAATCTGCAATTGAGAAGCAAAATATATCATAAATTTTACAGACCAGGTTAATATCCAAGCTGCCGATGCATTTTTATATTATGGATCGACCAACTAGAAGGCGGAAATGGCGATAGACACTGGAGATACTACTTGGATGTTGATCTCCACCGGCCTTGTCATGATTATGACGCCGGCACTTGGATTTTTTGAAGCTGGCCTCATCCGAGGCAAAAATTCTCTGTCCGTAATAATGCAGACCTTTTCTGGGCTTGCTATTCTTTCCACCCTTTGGTTCGTTCTTGGATTTACTCTTGTCTTCTCTCCATCGCAGGGTGGGTTTATTGGTGGTTTTGACTGGCTGTTTTATAACAACGTTCCCTTCAACGAATCTCTTGACTACTCACCGACAATTCCAGGCGTGACGTTTGCTACCTTCCAAATGATGTTTGCAGTCATTACACCACTTCTCATAACAGGTGCCTTTGCAGAAAGGGTCAAGTGGAATGCGTTTGTAATCTTCATAGTGGCATGGAGCATATTCATCTACTATCCTCTTGCCCACTGGATATGGGGAAGAGGATGGCTTGCAGAGCTGGGCGTATTCGACTTTGCTGGCGGTATCGTCATTCACACAAGTGCAGGTCTTGGCTCCCTTGCAGCTGCGCTAGTACTTGGACGCAGGAAGAATTTCGGCCCCGATATCATGGTGCCTCACAATATCCCGCTTGCAGTCATCGGAGCGACGCTACTCTGGATCGGATGGTTTGGGTTTAACGCAGGCAGCGCTCTTGCCTCGGGATCACTTGCTGCAAATACTTTGCTTGTGACGCATATTGCATCATGTACATCAGCCCTCGTTTGGATAGGGCTTTCATGGAAGCGGGCGGGCAAGCCATCAAGTACAGCTGCGATCAATGGTGCGATTTCTGGTCTCGCAGGCGTAACACCCGCTTCGGGTTTCATTAGCGCACAGAACTCATTTCTGCTCGGCATTGTGATAGGGTTTGCTTCATACTATGCAATACTACTGCTAAAAGAGCACTTGAAGATCGATGACGCACTTGATGTCAGCTCTGTCCACGGCGTAACTGGCATCGTGGGCTCATTAGCAATAGGCCTTATAGCAAGCACTCTTATCAACCCTGCTGGCCCAGATGGGCTACTGTACGGAAATCCGATGCAGCTAGCAATACAGGCACTTGGAGTCGGAGTAGCAGCTACTTTAGGCTTTGGCGGCACAATCATCATCATGAAGATAATAGACGCCACGATAGGACTCAAGGTAAGGGAAGAGGAAGAAGACATTGGGCTCGACATTACGCAACATGCAGAGCGGGCGTATGTTAGCTAATGTTTTCTTTTTTTCTTTCTTATCTAATTTGTCACGCTTTTTAGAGTTCTAATGAACAATATTCCTGCACTACTGCTATTTCCTGTCCACGCTGCATACATCTATCATTCCTTATATACCTGATAGTAAGATACTGTTAGGTAATACCTAACTTTGCAGTATAATAGTAGACCATAAATACTAGAGGGTATACTTGGGACACATATGCCGCAAATTACGCTAAAGGGGTACCTGTGTGAAAGATGTGGTCACAGATGGCTTCCAAAGGAAGAAACAAAAGATAAACCAAAAGTGTGTCCCAAATGTAAGAGTCCCTACTGGGATACGCCTAGAAGGCTAAATGTAGCAAAAAAGCAACAAGGCATAGGTTTTAAGGGAAAAAGGAGGTTAAGGTAACTTAGCATCCACTACTCCAAAAGAGAGACAATATTCGTGTCGTCATTGTGGAACAGCTTACTCTGCAAATCCTCCTGATGATGTTCATACGACCGCAGTCGCTAATGTGGAGGGTGGGGAAGACGACATTCAAATTTCTTATCACTGTACTGCATGCAATAATGACAATAAATTGACTTGGGTGAGATAGGAGCAAATATACAATAGAAACTAAATTAGTTGAAATACAAAAGCGATTGCTTACAAAACTCTGCAACTTGTATCTTGCGATCAACAGATTCTAAATTGGGAATGGCATTGCAGACCTATTCGTGCAATGCATTTTTTGTTTTTCTTATAACTGCGATATAACAAGTCAATGCTGGTTCGACTGTGGCTTTTCTTTTCTGAAAAGCTGCTCATTTTAGAGGGGTTGCTCCTGCTATATAGTCAGCAGGATCGTAAGCGTCTTTTTATATGTCTTCTAACCCTTGTTGATATCCTACCTAGCCTGTAGGGTTCACCATTAGTAACCAAATTCTTCAAGCGTTGTTGATAATATTTTAACCCATGATCAAGCACCAACTATTTCATCGTCCTTGTAAATTAATCAATTATTCAGACAAGCTAGCTTCTATCTTACTTCTCTTCATTTATGAAGAAATTTCTCTTGACACAATAG
>JBKPEN010000246.1:0-3267 GCA_046728425.1 Thermoproteota archaeon | reverse complement strand
CGTGATGTCACCATACTCAAATCGATCTTTGGGTGGGCAACTAAGAGCCGCAGCAATTCTCCTCCTACGTATCCAGAAGCGCCAACCACTCCGACTTTCATTTTTGAAATTCTCCTTGGCTAAAATGCATTCCTTTTAATTTTTCGGTTTAAAAATCCTCATTTATATTTTTTGGTCAGGTATAACCATAAATGGGTCAATACTGACCAAAACAGGTCATTATCTCCTCGCTAGCCTGACAGCATAGTCGATCATTGCGTTTGGAATATCCGCCTTTGATACACTGGCAGCACCTCGAAACTCTACGGTGTTATTAACTTCATGAACGACCAGTCCCCGATTCTTGTCTTCCATCATGTCCACCCCCAAGATACCACCTCCTACGGCTTTTGCAGCTCTCACTGCCAGATCTTCTATCTCCTTGGTTATGGGTGCAAGCTCGACGTCGCCTCCACGTGCAACATTTGTTCGCCACTCCGATTGTGAAGAATAACGATAGATTGCAGTGACGGCTTGGTCGTCGATTACTATGCATCGGATGTCTCGCGGCGGCCTATCAACCATCTCTTGAATATAATATATGCGTGAAAGTGGACTATTATCCTCTTCCCTCATTTCAACTATCATGTTCGCAGTCTCTAGGTTACGCAGAGGATATATTCCTCTTCCCCACGAGCCCACTATCGGTTTGAGGACAACTGGAAATCCGGTCTTCTTGATGTTTTCTAGTCCAGATTCTGCGCTAAATGCAAACTGCGTCTTTGGAGAGGGGATCTTGTTTTCTGCAAGCTTAATCGATGTGACAAGCTTGTTTCCGCAGGTCTGTCCCACTTCAAATCTGTTTATTACTTTGAACCCAAGAAATTCAAGGCAGGCAGTAAGGTACAAGCCTCGGTAATAGCTTACGCTTCTCTGCAATATTATATCTCCTAGTAGGAAATCCTTCGGTTTACTATCTGTACCAACAGTAAGTGTCTTTGCATCCACTATCTTTGATTTGATACCCTTACTCTGAGCTTTTTCGTAGAGCATCTTCTCCTCAAATCGAACTTTGTCGCATATGATGCTCACCTCGACCATTATTGTCCCCAGTCTTCGCCTACTCTTTCAGCGGGCCTAAGCTCTAGGTTCTCTGCCCCCTTTGAGGTGATCTCATACTCGCCGCCGCAATCAGGGCAAGTTATGATCTCCCCAACCACCGCATCTTCCGGAACACTGATCTCAGCTCCGCATTCTTGGCATTCAACTTTTGATTTCATTTTCTACCTCCTTTTTGTTTTTTTGTCCATTAGATATGTCTGCAGTCACGGAATTAGCGATGACTGACTGCAGCCCCCAGAGCTCCACAAACCCCTTTGCAAGACTTTGGTCAAACGTCGAACCTGTTGCATAGGTTGCCAGATTGTCTTTATATAAAGAATATTTTGATTTCCTACCAACTACTCTAAGCGATCCTTTTTGCATCTTTAGCCGAACTTTTCCTGAAACACGATTTTGTGTCGCATCTATAAACCTATCCAAGTCTGTGCGCAGTGGATCCTGCCACAAGCCGGAATATGCTAGCCAGCTCCACTGATTATCAACTATCTGCTTGAATGCAAGCTCATGCTTTGTAAGTACCATTTTTTCTAGGTCCTTGTGGGCTTCAATTATTGCTACAGCAGCTGGGGCTTCGTACACTTCTCGTGATTTAATCCCCACTACGCGGTCTTCAATGTGGTCAACAATGCCGACGCCATGTCCACCAGCCTTATCGCTAATGTATTGAATGAGGTCAGTGAGAGGCATACTTTTGCCATCAGCCGCTATCGGTATGCCCTGATCGAATTCTATTTCGATATAGCCGGTCTTGTCATTGTCAAAATTAATAAATTCAAAAGCCTCTTCGGGTGGTTCAAAGTCAGCTTCCTCTATTTTGCCTCCCTCTAAAGCTCTGCCCCAGAGATTGATATCAATGCTATATTTCTTTGCCTCTGAGCTTATTGGTATATTCTGCTCTTTTGCAAAAGATATTTCAAGGTCTCGGGTCAGGTTGAGGTCGCGTATTGGAGCAATGATTTTAAGATTTGGGCTAAGCGCATGCATTGTAACATCGAACCTAATCTGGTCATTGCCTTTACCTGTACAGCCATGAGCTATTGTAGTTGCACCCTCCTTCTTTGCAACTTCCACCGCTTTTGCAGCAATCAGTGGACGAGCTAGTGCGGTTGCAAGCGGGTACTTGCCTTGATATAGTCCATTAGCCTTGATGCTTGGCGCTATGTAATCGCAGGCAAACTCTTTGCGGGCGTCGATATAAACATGTTTTATTGCGCCTATTGCTTGCGCCTTCTTTTCAATTTCCTTAAAGTCGTCATGCTGTCCACAGTCTACAGTCACTGTTATTACATCTAGCTTGTGCAGTATCTGAAGGTATCTTATGCAAACAGATGTATCTAAGCCTCCTGAGTAAGCCAATACAACTTTGCCATTATTTGTCAATTACATCCGTGTGCGTTTCCAGCATTACATTTATATTTTTTGGTCAAGAACGACCTAGATTACGGCGAAATTGACCCATCCTGGCCAACACCAAAAATCGATAACAGAGGCCGTTAGAGAGACAGTTGGTGGCGATCTCTCATTTCAAGACTCCCTCCAGCGTGATTACTGTAACATCAGTGCGCTTGCCCGTTTAATTAAACCGCAAATAGACCAGATGCTTAGCAAAGATAGCAGTATAGAAAGCATCATCACAGCTCTAAAGCGATCAAAGTATGATTATAATATACAGGAAAAGCCCATCGTATCAATATTGGCAGCTAGTACGATAACTGTCAATACAGATGTAGCAAAGGTCTCAGCAAAGAAGAGCAAAAAAACAATTGAAAAAGTTGCTAAAGCAATGGTACAAAGCGCTGGCAACTTTATTAGCATGTCAGAAAGCATAATGTCAATTACCCTTATCTTTGACGATCTTTTGCTTCAAGATGTCAGAGATATGTTTGCCTCTGACGATATCCTCGAAATCGAAACCGGTCTTGCAGCTATCATTGTGCATAGCCCAGAAGATATTATCAAGACGCCAGGATGTGCAATTGCTTTTTATAATCAGCTTGCTAGGAGACATATCAACATTGAGGACACTGTGAGTTGTTATACTGACACAATAGTACTTGTAAAGATGGAGCAGGTCGGAAAAGCATTCAATGCACTTACTGATTTGATATCCAATTCAAGGAAGACAGCTAAGAAAAAGCGCCGGTAAAAAGGGTTTTATTTTGCATT
>JBKPEN010000255.1:0-4348 GCA_046728425.1 Thermoproteota archaeon | reverse complement strand
GTATAGAAAAAGCAGCGGCATAAAACACTACATAGTTGCAAAAAAGGTGGGGGCTAGCCCTTAGTCCTTTCTTTTTCTCTATTCTGTACTAAACGAGTGTCCACATGAGCAGCTCTTCGTCACATTGGGATTGTTGATCTTAAAACCTGAGCCCATCAGGCTCTCGATGTAGTCAATGTTGGCGTCTTTGAGATACGTCTGGCTGTAGCTGTCAAGCAACAGCTTTACTCCGTTTTGCTCAATGATCCTGTCGTCCTCGTCAGCTTTTTCTTCAAACCCCATTCCATATGAAAGGCCTGCACATCCTCCACCTGAAACGTAGACTCTTAGGTAAAGATTAGAGTTTCCTTCCTGCTTCATGAATTCGGCTACTTTCTCAGCTGCCTTTGGGGTTATTGTTACTACTTGACTTTGCTGAGCACTTTCCATAACATATTCCGGGCCATTTTAGTATAATAAGTTTTTCCTTCCTTCTTATTGCTTAGCTTCAGCGGTTGCCTCTACTTTAGACTGTTGTTGCTCTTGCTGTTGTTCTTCTTGGCGCTGCTGTTGTTGCTGTTCTGGCGGTTGTTGTTGTGATTGCTCATCTTTCTTTTGCTCGGTGGCGGCAGGAGCAGCAGGAGCCTGATAACTCTCTATGAACTTAATATTTTTGATTGTAGGAACAAACTTAAAGATATCATTTGCAACTGCTCGTTTGACTATTTGCAAGCCTTCAACAAGGTATGTATCTTCTGGAAGCTGGATCTCTAGGTTAGGAGCGGCCAAATTGATCTGGAGTTTGGTTTCGTCTACGCCCATCCTTCTCTTAATTAGAGCACTTATCTTTTCTTCATCAGAGTCGAGTTTTTTCAATACGTTTGCATCGTATACCAGAGTCTTGCCTGCAAATCTATGGTTAAAATCGACTTGTATCCTACCTGACCCAACATACCTCACTATGGCACGCCTGTTGTCGATTTCAATTTCGTCGCCGACACCAACTTCATCTGCCTTGTCGCCAAGCTTGCGCTGAGGGATCATCCTGATTTTGCTATCGTCTCTTTTCCCAAAGCCTTTTTCTGGTGGTACTTCGATGTTGAGCTTGTCGCCAACATTAGCATTAGATAAAGCTTCGTCCAGTCCTTTCAAGACCCAGCTTTCGCCAATGGATACAATCCTTGGCTCATATTTGTGGGTCGGATCATAAAATTTGGTTTTCTTTGCTTCTTCCTCTTGGGTTGTATCGAAAATGTCGTTAGTATCTTTAACTCTAGCAGTATAATCCACTAATACTAGAGAACCCTTTTCTAAAGGCATAGCAATCGGCTTCTGTTTTACCTTATATTAATCTTGATAGATCATGAAAAAATGAGAGAGAGAAAGGTGGGGACAAATAATATTATTTAGCCAAGTGCTTTTAGTCTATCCATTGCTACCGATGCAGCCTCAGCGTTTGTCTTGATTCCAAGCATGTTCATCGCAGAGGCAATAGAGGATATGGTCCTCATCACATGGTAGCGGCCGACCTCACCTATCGAGCCAATCCGGAACACCTTACCTTTTAGGTTACCAAAGCCGCCTGCTACCAATACCTTGAACTCATTTGATAATAGGCCGCGGAATTTCTTATCGTCCATACCCTCCATGTAGTTGAGTGCAATTATCATATTGCTTCTTGCATCTGGCTTGGCAAAGGGTGTAAGACCAAGCGAGCCCAAGCCGGCATAGAAAGCGTCTGCACATATCTTGTGGCGCCTTATTCTGTTATCTAGGCCCTCTTCAATTACAATGTCAAGTGCTTCTCTAAATGCATAGTAAAGGGGCAGCGCGGGTGTAAAGGGGGTTTCATAGTGCTCCTCATAGTACTTGAAGTAGCGCTTTAAATTCAGGTACTGTGTTGGAGGAGGATTCTCTTGCATGTATTTCTTTGCGCGCTTGTTTATCGAAATTGGAGCGACACCTGGCGGTGCTGCCAGAGCTTTTTGCGAAGCAGTCACACAAATGTCAATGTTCCATTTGTCTACTGGTAACTCATCGCCTCCTAGTATTGAAACTGCATCAGCAATAAAGTAAGCACCTTTTCTTGCAGCAAGTTCACCTAGCTTGTCCATGTATCTTATCGTAGTTCCAGTAGATGTTTCGTTATAAACCGCATAAATGGCTTTGATGTCTTTGTGTTTTTCAAATGTTTCCTCGAACTTGTCGTACGGCGGGTTCTCCCCAGGCGGCGAGCTTATTCTGATTGCCTCCCCGCCCCAGCTGTCAATAAGGTCTGCAAGCCTAGTGCTAAACTCACCATTGACTGGGATTACTGCCTTGTCGCCTTTTCTAATGAGGTTAACAACAGATGCTTCGACGGCACCGGTGCCTGAAGTAGTAAGAAGCACAATATCATTTGAAGTCTGGAAGACCTTCTGAGTTTTTTCAACTATCTCCCTGTATAATATGCGAAAGTCATCGCTTCTATGGTTTATCATAGGCGCAAGCATTGCGTTCATGACTCTGTTTGGGACATTTGTCGGACCGGGGAGCATCACCAGGTATTCCATATATAGTCTTCAAAAAAAGCGGGTGAGCCAGCCATATTTAAATCAAATTACAATAATCAGAACAACAAAAACGACGACGACGATGACTATAATCTCATAACGCTTTATAACACTAAGAGACTGTAATTCTTCTCAAGTTGTCAATAATAAAGGAGCGCCGTTATACTCTTTTACAGCATGTAAATAAAGCAGAGGCCTGCCATATAGTTGCAGCGTTTGAGCCTGAAAACGTTTTCTATCTCACAGGATTTTGGGGTGAAGCCATTGCAGTATGCATGGATAATGGCACAAAAACAAAGTTGATTACACCCAAATTAGAGTATTCGAGGGCACAGAAGGCTTCAATAGATTGTGAGGTAATTGCCACTGAAAGGGGAAGTGAACTCATTTCCACATTTGTTTCACAAATAAAAGGTAGAAGAGTGTGCAGCGACTGCAGCGATTACTCTACTATTGGATCGATTCGCGAACACGGAGGCGACATTTTGGTCAACACAGATCCATTCTTCTTGACACGTAGGATTAAAGATCATTCAGAGATCAAAGTTATCTCAAAAGCCGCCAAGATACTGGATAAGCTGTACGAAATATGCGAAGAGGAGATAAAGGTGGGTCTATCAGAGCGGGATCTGCAGGCAAAGCTCATCTACGAAGCAATGAAAATGGGTGCAAATCCCCCCTCATACAAGTCTACACTAAATCCCCTGATCATAGCAGGGGGGCCCAACAGCGCACTGCCACACGCCGAAGTAACAGACAGAAAATTTCGCAAAGGAGATATGGTAGTGGTCGACCTTACGCTCCGGCATACTGGATACATAGCTGATGCGACGAGGACATTTGCCCTTGGTTCTACAACTAAGGAGATGAAGGATGTATATGGCATAGTGCAAGAGGCTCAAAAAATAGGCCTCAACAGCGCAAATGCAGGTATGACATGCGGCCAGGTTGATGCGTCATGCAGGAACTTGATAGCAGAGCACGGATATGAAAAACTATTCATTCATTCAACAGGTCATGGAATAGGTCTTGATGTTCACGAGCCACCTTGGCTTAAGATGAAAAGTCACGAAGAGCTCAGAGCAAATATGGCTGTGACTGTTGAACCTGGGATATACATGGAAAAAAAATTCGGCGTAAGAATAGAGGACAGCATCATCGTAAATAATGGCAAGCCTAAGGTGCTCAATAAATTTACAAAAGATCTACTTGTTCTAAGATGAATAATAACTGAAAAATGCAGCACTCGATTTGAATAACGCATAAGGATCAGAATCATCTTGATTGTTGCTTCTTTTGCGATCTTTGCAAGTTTCTAGAACTAGAGAGAAAACTGCAAAAAGATCGTATTTGCACACAATTCGTGACATCGAGACCAAAAAGTGTTTTTCATCGAAGTTTTCAATTACACCAAGCTTGATGTCATATACACAGTGGCGATAGGGTACAGGATTTGAGACCGGTGGTACAGCAAAAACAATTTAGGGATTTATAGCTAAGGCTGCGCAAAACATTGCACTGCTATTCTCTATTAGAGATACTATAAGAAAATAGAGGAAGTTGCAGTTATAATAGTAGTAGTAGTATTATGGCCGCAGCAACGCTAATAATTATTCCAAAAAATTCCATGCAGTCACTGCTATTACGATAGCATTATCTATTATCATCATCATCATTTTTTCTATGAACCCCTCTTCTGCTGACATACTCAGCCACAATCTCTAGCAGGCTTCTTGCAACTTGTGCTTTACTCTCCTTTGGCAAGTGGACAATTTTTTTGTCTCTGTCAACAATAAATACTTCATTTTGATCGGAGC
>JBKPEN010000045.1:0-8890 GCA_046728425.1 Thermoproteota archaeon | reverse complement strand
CAAACAGGTAGCTCGTCAGCTCTTTGAAGCGTTAGATAGACAAGTCTTGATAACGGATCAGAACAATAGCATGGCAAATGGCAGTTATTCTTTACAGCAAATGCTTGGCCTACTAAAGGCCACTGGGTTGTATGATGGCTTTGTAGAAATCTCTGTCTGCTTACAAGCTAAGTTTCTTGCTATCGTCATAGAGTTCATGATGCAAGACTTAGTTACAAAAATATACATATATCTCTCTCTCTTTTCTGTCTATGCAGCTGGCAGATCTTTTCTTTTCCTCACATTTGTAAGATCATAGTGACGCATTTCTTGTATATCATTAAAGAATGGTTGTACATGCCTAAAGAAGTCTCTGAACTCAGGACTGCGACGAAATCCCTTCATATGAGCATCAAGTGAATCCCATTCTATTCTCAAAATGTAAAGCTCTGGCTCTTCTGTACAATGTGTGAGCTCGTACATCTGACAATGTTTTGATGCGTTTAATGACGCAGAAGCATTAGTATAAGCTTCTTCAAACTCGCTCTGTCTTTCTCTTGGAATTTTATATCGAATATATTCAACAATCATGTGCTATGGTTTACTTCACATCCTATAATATTATTCCATTCAGGAACCAATTGGCTAAAGTTTTGCAGCCAATATAATAGAATAGAGACAAAAACTGTAGGTGTCTCTATCTATATATATCAAGGAGGGCATTGCAATAGTTTTTGTGCGGCGACTACTAAAACAATCTCAAAATAATGTCGTAGTACCAAGGATAACAGAAATGGACCGAGTGGGAGTTGAACTCATGACCTAAGCTCATAAGCACCTTTCTTAACGTGTGCTCTGTATCTACAATCTAATGGGCAACAGCAGCTAACCAAATTGCAAAATCAGCTAGATTAGCGGAAGAAATAGACAAAGAGTTTAGATGGACTGGCAGATCAGAGAGGGAAGGTATTTAATGGCCATAATCATTTTCTGATAAAGCTAACTGAAAACAATAAAGTACATTTCATACAAATTGAAAAAAAATTACAGGTTCAATGGCGAGTCCCTATGAATAATGCCAGATACAGTGTTATAAAGTAGAATTTTGAAGACATGAACGGAGCATTAAAACAAAGGGTAAAGAAGCAACAGATGAGAGAGTCCTAAATAAATTATACTAGGTCAAAACTTAGTATTGAATCCCTATCTATTTTATGAGCTCTTTTATCTCTAATCTATAATCTTTGCTCAATTCAAGCAGTCCAATGAAAATAGGGAAGATGCCTATTTTTTCGCAAGATGATGACCATTATTAGTCCTTTAGCTTTTCCTCTGCCTTCTTCTTTTCGTATTGGGTACCTAAATCCCGATCTGGATCGTCCATCTTTGCGCCCATTGCCCTTGCACCTGCCTTTATTTTGTCTCCAGCATCCTCCAAATCTCGTTTGGCTTCACTCTTTGTATCGACTTCTCGTCTCACTTCTTCCTTTCTCACATTTCCGTATTCGTCAGTTTTTACTTCTCTTTTTATCTTTTCTTCTCTCTCGCTCATTTCTGATGCAGAAGTAATATCCACTTGTGCCTAAAATAGTTTCGACAGGCTTGTTTCAAAAGCTGAGGAATGCATCTATATACGGTCTTTACTTGCTTGTCTTCAAGGTTTGGATGCTGAAAAGTGGGAGTTGATTATGCCTCAGGGCCTGCTCATCCGCAAGGAACGTATAGCTAAATAATAATACTATACCCTAAGTCCAAGTTGCTCATCCATATGTGCAATGAGATGGCTATGACCCTGCTCCCCTATTTTCTTCCACTGCTTTTTCTTGTGTTGCAGGTGCGGGTCCAGATTCTATTACTATTTCTTTATCTAGTATATTCTTGGTAGGTATCACAATTGTCTTGCCTTGATCATCTTTTAATATTACACTAAATGAGCCTGCTTCCTGAACAGTACCTGTTGTGGCTCCACCTATCGTTACCCTTTGTCCCGACTTCAATGTGGGTTGTATCTGTGTCGTCCCTCTTATCATCGCTGGAAATGCCTCTCTCAAACCATATGCCAATCCTATTCCGACACCTACCGCTAGGGCGGCTGCCATACCCCATATTAGCGCAGAGATTACTGAATTCAATATAGCCTCACCTATATTTAACTGGGTTGTGGCGACAACCAGTACTATGGCATACAAGATTCCCGTAGCAATTAACGCGATAGTTTTACCTCCCACCACGCCCCTCGCTGGAAGCTCATGTTGCATCCACCTTCCAACAAAGTCTGCAATTAGCGCGCCTATTACCAGTATTATTATGAAGGCTACAACGTTTGGAATCCATAGCCACACATCATTGATAGCTTGAGATAGTTGAGCGAACTCTAATACGTTGACTGCGGCAGAGATAAAGAACAGATAAACAAACCACCTGGCAGCAACTGAAATTATTCTTGTTAGGTTCCATCCTGCTCTCGATACTGATTCACCTATACCGGTTCTACTCCAGTATCGGTCGAGGTTCATTTTTTCGGCTACCTTCTTTACTACCCATCCAATAATTCTACCAACTAAAAGACCAATTCCAAGCAAAATCAAAGCAGCTATGATTTTGGGTGCTGCTTGTGCTATAGTAGTTGCAAACTGGCTCAAAGAATTAGTGATGGGTTCTAAGAATGCTTGCATACCTGATTGCTGAAGAAGCATAGTGCCTGCTGTAAATAATGTAATAATTTGGCTTAAGTCTAGCATAACTTGTTTTAGTTTATAGCATATAAAAGATACAAGCTGTACATCTTAAACAAAGTGGTTAAATTAACGCGTTGTTATTATTAGTAATGCGTGATCGCAGGCTCGCTATAATCTTTTTGAGTTAATTTGCCTCAAAATGTTTAAGAGGGTAATAAAAAATAACATGAACGCTAAGGATAGTAGGAGAGAATCTTCTACAGCGTCAACACCACTAGAAAATTATGATACTAAAGAAATTGCTGCTTCTTCTTCTCAGTATAAGGAAAAGACAATTCTACAGTGGATGTAAAATGGACTGGATAGAATTTGAATCCACGATTTCTGCACTGCCAGACACTTTTTGTCAGAGGATAGTTATGGAAAGACAAATCGATGCTGTTCAAACTGCCTGTTCCACTGTATTTCTAGCTTTTCCAAGACTTCACTTAACGGTGCATGGTCATGGAGCTAACAATACTGCAAGCGTACACATCAAATCTTTTCAAAGTTTTGATTGACAGGAAAAGAAGGATGAGATTAAATTCTACCTATACGGATGAGAAGAAGAACGGGTCCTTAGGGATTGCAAAACAGCAGTAAGCAACCTCAACGATACCAGCACTGCTGTTGGAACAACAACAACAAAGATAGCAGAGCAGGCAGTTATAGTAGTTTTTGTTCGCCCAACTGTTATTAATTTATAGGCCGTTATTATTCCTACGGCGACACCATCAACAGTTCCATCCAATTCCTTTACTACGGTAAGCCAGTTTCAAATTCCCACAGAGTATAATATCTGTGTCACCAGCCGCATCGATATCAGCCTGCCCTACTCCAGTCATGCCATCAAGAAATGCCAGCTCACCAGTTGAGTTTGTCGCAAATATTGCAATTACTATGCCTTTTTCTGTTCGTGCGTTCACATTATGACGTGTTATTTCATAAATGGTTGCAGAAGCATTTTCATTTCTGCCGTCCTGTGTACTAGTCAAAAGCTCCTGAGCGATGACTGAAGTAGTCTTAAAGTTTACTAGAGCAGAACCTGTGCTGTTCACTGGAATGGTTTCCGTATTGTTTGGCAATGTCAAGTTTCCACTTCCGATAATGATACTAGAGTATGACTAGCATTGAGTGGATTTTGCTCTATAACTGTAATATGTTTATGATCAGGCACAGAAAGTTTGAAAAGAGGTATGCTGGCTCTCATATTAAATCTTCTTCTTAAGGTTGTTGTTGGTGGATATGTCATTTATTCCATTTGCTTTGATGTTGGGTTTTTCACCAGCATCATCTACTCTTCTATTAGCCTTGTGTGTCTGAATCATAGTCATTAAAAGTGCTAGTTCCGCCAACAGTCATCCCTTCTTCAATAGCATTATACTCAAAAGAGAATTCTACTTGTTCCATCGCTGACTCATTACTAGGTGACGGGATATATCTGACTATCATCGTGTAGTTGCCACTTGTTATCATTCGCTCATTAGGGTCAGATTCCTGTTGCTCGCCTGCTATAAAGCGGTAAGTAAACATGTTATCTGCAGTTACAGGGGGGGATCCGTACTCAACCATCTTGCTTTGAGGATCTATTACCTCTATTGCCACATTGGAACCGGATTGCTGCGGTCCCTTAACAGTACCATTAACTATGATTGCATCACCTGGTGTAAAGCTATCACCATTTAGAGTAGCTGTCAATCCTCCATCAGCAGATTCTACTTGTTGTTGCTGTGCGTTGGATGTTCTTGGAAACGTAGCTATAGTGATAATTAGGATTATTAGTGCAAATAGCAGAGCGATTGAATGAATTGCCATAAGTGGACTGACTAATGCTTATAAATAAGTTTTATCTTTTAATGGCTACATAAAAATAATAATGTCTAATTTATGGTAATATTTATGGTATTTTCTTTTGAATGGAGATATGTGTAGAAGGCATATTCGGACAAGAGACATAATTTAGTCGTAGTTCGTTACATCTTATGAGAGGATTCAATGCTGTAGCTCTTCCGCAATAAGAAATGGACTACTGCGCAAATGATAAAGTGGTCGCAGCATCAAATCCCACCTTCAGAACTATTAATACAGACGGGCATAAGACTAAAGTCTGCCACAGCCATTAAGACATCATAATATTATTATAGAAGCGTCCGAACGCGGAACAATTAGTAAATGGATTCTGACATGGACGATTGTAAAGGATAGGAGGGGCCCTTTACATTGTGTGGTTTCAGAAAGATGTGGGAATGCAACAGCCATAACGTCAGAACTTGGAAATTGGCAGCGATTCATTAACTGAGCAGCTAGTCTAAGAATGGGTTTAACTCTTGCAGCCCATCTTACCAGGGTTACCGACATTCACTAAGTGATCATAGGTAAAAGTATTCATAATTATATCAGTTGTTGAAGTTTGTGCTTCAAGTTCAGGTTTGGGAGGAATTTTTGTTTTCGCTTAATCTTACGATATTCTCCAATACCTTTGAAATAAGCACCGGGGGAAGAGACTTGAACTCTTTATTTCATCGTAAAGGCTTGCTTACTGTTCCTCCTTTATACTAATCTAGCTACAAGAATTATCTGCTTTGTCAAGCAACCTTAACTATCCGAACTTTATGTATCGATGGACATAAACCCTGAACTCAAATGGGATATGAATTCATGCGGACCGCGCGCTACTATTTGTCATATCCAATATCTTTCGTATTATATTGCTTGACCGCACCTTCTCGCTTGTCATCAGAAACGACTTCTGAAAAATCCCCTAGAAGCAAGAGGAAGATATTCATTCTAGTGGCTATAGTTGCAATAGCAACGATATTTGCTTCAGTCATAATAATAGGACAGTTTTTTGTTCAGCAACAACATCAACAGAACCCCGAAGCACCTGACGTGAGGTTTATAACATTTGAAGTAGATAAACAGGAAATAACAGTTGGAGAAAGTACTAATGTTCTGATCAATGTGCGAAGTTCTGAAGATAAGGTAATTGATGATGCTAAGGTAGTGATGATGCTTGAGCCATCGGGTTATGAGCCATATGTATCAATAAGCAATAACCCTCTACAATTGCCAGTATTTCTCGGCAAGGACGCTAGGACAGGCGAAGTCAATATTTCTATAAGTGCCACAGCAATTCCCGCAAAAGAAGTAGTGTATATTGTAAAGGGAATGGTTTTTGTGAACGATGTTCAAACAGACATCAAAGAATTTCCTCTAACCATACGCCAGTAAAGTCAGATGCAGGACATCTGCCTATCTTTTTAGAATTACGCCAGATAGACATAATAATCTATTATTTTCCTTTCCTTTTGCGGGCGGCAGGTTTTTGTAGGACAACTAAATACAGAAGCTCAATTCAACACCTTAGCTCCCTCATAGAAACAGAGGGACGGAGTGGTGGGGGATTTTAACACACTACCTCATGATGAGAATTCAATTTCTCTTATAAAACTACGAATTGTTAGTTGAGCATAAGGACCTAATTGTTGTAGGTACAAAGTGGGATAAGGAATCAGCAAGGCTTTACTAGGGAGCGTTGCATCCAAGATGACATATTCTCCATGCTCAGTGCTTGATGTACGATAAACTATCAATTGAGCCATCAAGGCATTGAAAAAGTGCTTTAGATCAGGCAGCAAAATTTTCTTACAGCAAGAAGAAGAGCTAAGAGAAAGTCACTTAATTGCTTTATTCCATACATACAATACAAAGCAAAGCTAGACTATTAGTCTTAAAACAACAGAGACTGTACTTTCTTCTAGCAAGAGAAATAATTTTATTTATATTAATGAATTTGCATATACATGCCAAAGGAATAGTTTGACGGTGCTTTAGGTAGGAACTCTAACCACCGTTTGGAGTTATCAAGCCAAATGTTCAGGAAAAGCATTAAAAGTATAGTTGTCATTGCTGACTTAGTGATATCCTACTACCATTCTTTAATATTTTGTAATGTCTTATATTATCAATGAAATCTGCTCAGATAAAGAGGTATGGTGGAAGCGAAGTAGTCGAGATCAACCAAAGAGCATCTCTACCAAATGATCCATATGCAGGAAAGGTTCTAGTCTATGTAAAAGCAGCTGGTGTGAACCCAGCAGACTGGAAAATTCGCGAAGGTTTCTTCCACCAAATGACACCGCTTCAATTCCCCTCAACGTTGGGAATGGATTTTTCAGGAATTATTGAAAAGGCTGGAGACGACATCTCTGACCTTAAACAAGAGGATGAGGTATATGGACAGGCTGCTGCAATAAGGGGTGGCTCAGGAGCATTTGCAGAAATGGCTTTGGCAAATGCGGATGCTATAGCATATAAACCAAAGACTCTAAGCCATGAGGAAGCGGCTGGTTTGCCGCTTGTAGGCGTTAGCGCTTGGCAAGCACTTGTAGAAACTATTGGATTATCAGAGGGTCAAAAGATCCTGATTCATGGCGGAGCAGGAGGAATAGGAAGTATTGCTATCCAGTTGGCTAAGAAGACAGGAGCATACGTAGCAACAACGGTGAGTACAAACGATAAACAGTTTGTAGAAGAAGAGCTAGGAGCAGACGAAGCAATAGACTACAAGACACAGACTTTTGAGGACTTGCTGCCGCATGACTATGATGCAGTATTTGACACTGTAGGCGGTGAAACATACACAAGGTCTTTCAACCTGTTAAAAAGAGGGAGTGGCGTTATCGTATCCATGTTAGAGCAGCCTAATCAAGAGCTTATGGATCGTTTTGGTGTAAAAGCCATATTCCAATTCACTCAAGTAAACAGAGAACGACTGACAAGATTGGCACGGTGGGTCGATCAAAACAGCATACATGTAAATATTGACAGAATGTTTCCACTGGATGAGGCTGGTAAGGCGCTTGATTACCAGAGAGATGTACATCCAAGAGGCAAAGTAGTCTTACAAGTGAGCAAGTAAAATTAGTTCATAGGAAAAATTGAGTCAATTGTGTACTGGGCTTACGAAACTACTACAATAACTGAAAAGCAATTTCAAATAATAGCATGGTTTATTTCATTGAATAACTCTTTTGTCAATAATCCAAAATCAGCATAAGAGAGCATATATATTTACAATAATGAAATCTTCTGATGAGTCTCGCCGCCTTTTTTAGCTATTGAATTTTGGTCAAAAGAATTAAAATCAACTCTCAATTACTCAGCCTTGCCGAAATCCCATGCAGAGAAAAATTTTGGCGTAATTTCAATAACAACTTCGTTTCCACTTCTGGTACTTTCCATTAGCCTCTTAGCAAGAGGGTGTTCCAAGGTATCTAAGTACTTTAAGTTCATCTTTTCTACTATTGACAAGTTCTTCTGTATGTCTTCTGATATTCTTGCATCTGCCCTTCCCTTTACTCCTTTGTATGGATGATTCTCGTCATCAATGGAAAAGTAAATCCTGTCAGGATTTCTCCGAATATTCTGAACCTTCCTTGTCATTTTTGACGTGCCTACATATATCTTGCCAGAGTCCTTCTCATAAAGGAACCAGGTTGGTTGAATGATAGGATATCCTTCTTCGTCAATAGTGGCGATCTGTATGTTGAGTTTGCTTTGGAGTAAATTGTTAACTTCTGTCTCAGTGACAGGCTTTGGCATGCCTGGAAGAGCTTGAATGACTTTCAATGTTCCTGTAAGGCTGACTGTTGATATAAACATTGAGAGTAGGGCGCACATGTTGCCATGCCATGCTACTCTTTACAAGAATTACGTGGACACATTGGGTCGAAATGTGATCTTGCGTAGGACAATCGATCTGCTACAAAGAATAGGGACAAAATGCCAGACAAACTGTAGGATACAGCATTGGCATTGCTAGCAGTCTTATTCGACAACCACCTAAAACAACCATAATTTAATACCGTAATTACTCAAATTGATAATAATAGACTGGTTCGGATTTGAACCAACGACCTCAGGAATGCCAACCATCGATAGAAAAGAGTTTGTCCAAACCCCATGTCAGTCCAATCTACTACTTACACTAGATAAAGAACTATTAAGGTTCATTCAGCGATGTAAAAAGGAAGAGGTGTGCGCGCTAGAACAGTAGTTAGCTTCGCTCAAATATGCCCTGTGCAACAGCAATGCGTCCTTCTTCAAGGTTGCGAAGCAAGTTCTTAACCAGGCCTGGCCATTGTGGACCCACCAGAACGTGAAGACCTATTTGAGGTGGACCACCACTCGTC
>JBKPEN010000035.1:0-2747 GCA_046728425.1 Thermoproteota archaeon | reverse complement strand
TTTCTAACATCAAGGCCAGATTGATTACGGAACTCCTGTACTACATATTCGACAAGTGTATTATCCATATCTGTGCCACCAAGCTGCGTGTCACCTGAGGTGGATCTGACTTGGAACACTCCACCTCCCATCTCCATTATCGTGACATCAAGTGTTCCTCCTCCAAGATCAAAGACCATTATCTTGAGGTCCTTGTTTGCCTTATCAAGCCCATAGGCAAGTGATGCCGCAGTGGGTTCGTTAATTATCCTTACTACTTGAAGACCTGCAATTTCTCCAGCGTCCTTAGTCGCCTGGCGTTGATTATCGTTGAAGTATGCCGGCACTGTAATGACTGCCTTGTCGACTGTTTCTCCTAGGAACGCTTCTGAATCTCTTTTGATCTTTTGCAGTATGAATGACGATATCTGCTGTGGAGTGTACTCTTTGCCGTATACCTTGAACTTAAAATCTGTTCCCATCTTTCTTTTTGCCGCAATGACGGTTCCTTCGGGGTTTGAAATCATCTGACGGCGAGCTGGCTCGCCAACGATGAGTTGCCCATCTTTGGTAAATGCTACCACTGATGGGAAAGCCTTGCCGCCTATGGAAGTGCCTTCGGCTGCTTGGATTATTGTTGGCTTACCGCCTACCAAAACTGCAGCCGCTGAGTTGCTTGTTCCAAGATCAATACCTACTATTTTTCCCATACTATCCGCCTCCTTGTCCTCCTTGAATATTCACCTCTTTAGTGTCATTAACGCTATTTTTAACTATCTTTGAAATTTCAACTAGGCTTGGTCTTAACACCCTCCCGTTGAGCATGAAGCCCTTTCTTATCTCGGCAGTCACCGTATTCTCTACCAAGTCATCTCGTGCAGAATATGCTATAGCGTCATGTACGTTTGGGTCAAAAGGTGTCCCTACTGCTTCTATCTCTCTTACTCCTTCTGAGGCAAGGAGCGAGTCAATATTCTTCAGTATTCCTTCCAATCCTTCAATGACTACTCCCTGCTCTGACTTGCTTTGCCTAGCTACTGAGAGCGCTCGTAGGTAGTCGTCACGTATGTTGAGAAACTTGAGCAGCAACTCTGCCTTGATCGATTCTGCCTTTGAGGCAAGCTGCTTTTCCATCTGTTTGCGGTAGTTATCGAAGTCTGCCATTAGATACTTCATCTTATTAAGATTGTTCTCAGAAGATTCCTTTGCCTTTCTCAGTTCACTCCTGGCTGACTCAATCTCAGCTCTCAGTGCCTCAACTTCTCCTCCTCCTTCCTCTTCAATTGGTTTGCCCTCTTGCTGCTCGGCCATGATATTGCTACTTTCGTCATTCTCGACCAAAGTGAATCACCTTATCCGCTCACAAAAAGGGAGTCAATCTAATAATTAGATATCGCTCGTAAGAAATATAGCCAATCTCTGCACACTAATGATCTAGTTAGTATGAGCTCAGACGATGAACTTGAGGCGATCAAACATAAGAAGCTGGCCGAGCTGCAAAAGCAGGCTGCTACCAAGGCAATGATGTCATCCATTACCGAGCCGATAGTGCTTACGGATTCTAACTTTGCAAGTGAGGTTACAAAATATCCTATCATGCTAGTAGACTTTTGGGCTCCTTGGTGCGGCCCATGTAGGATGGTCTCACCAATAATCGAACAATTGTCTAGAGAATATTCTGGCAGGGTAGCATTTGGCAAGGTTAACGTAGATGAGAATCAAAGAATAGCAGCTTCATTTGGAATACAGAGCATTCCCACTCTAATGATATTCAAGGGAAGCAAGGCAGTCGACGTAATCATAGGTGCTATGCCAAAAGCACAGATCGAGATTAAGCTAAAACAGCAACTATTGTCAAAGAATGATTCAATTTATGGATAATTTTACTAGAAAAAGAAAAAAAGTTGCACTTAGTTTATCCCTAAGTGCGGGAATGAAGCAACGCTTATTCCCAATTCGCCTTGGAGCTTTCTGATCTTGGTCGCATATTCACTCATCTTAGCGTTGTCGCCCTGTACCTTGGCGATCCTATATCCCTTCCATGCCTTCCTCAGTGCGCCCCAACTCTGGCCTGGTGTAAAGTTGCCTTTTGATACAATTGCTTCACGGACTGACATTATTGCTGTCATGCTGAGATAGATTCGTAGTTGGTACTTAGCACCGTTAGTCAACTTTCTCAGGTTTTGTGGTGAAAACAGTTGGCACACAGCGAGCTGTGAGATAGCAGTTGCAAAATTTGATTTTTTTTCGAACGATGTAGTGATAGAGAATTTGCATTATTTCCCTCAGTATATGCCTATGTGAACATCGTGATATGTTTTTATTATAGATCTATAAAGTCGCATTTCCTGCTTACCGTATCAAATATCGCAGCAGTTGCCTTGTAACCAAAGAACCACCCGTTAGCAGTTCCAGGATTAATGACGATTGTTTTTCCAACAAGTTTGTTTTCTGCCTTATGAGTATGGCCATAAACTACAACATTGTATTTTCCAGATTGAATCAGAGCTTCTCGTTTCTTAAAATTAGTTCCATGATAGACGGCTATTAGTAGGTCGTCTTCTTCAATTTCGCAAATCTCCCCTCTGAGCTGGCCGCCTATTTTTTCAAAAGCATTGTTGAGCCCCTTTTTGTCTACATCATTATTTCCCAATACGCCTATCAATTTTAATCCTGCAAAAGCTTCTACTGCTTCAGGAGTAGTTATGTCGCCAGCATGGATCACATGGTCTATTCTCTTCTCTCTAAATATACTAACAGCAACTTCT
>JBKPEN010000160.1:0-15536 GCA_046728425.1 Thermoproteota archaeon | reverse complement strand
GGATGCAAGTACAGTGAATTCCCCAATCCCGGCGCCTGCATCTAAAACTACATCATTCTTCGTCAGAAGATTTGCTCTATAAAGGTTTAACACATAGACTTCAAGCAAGAACTGATAATGAATATCCTCGTGACTTAACTCCAGGCCTTGGTATCTAAAAGTTTCCACCTATAGTATGTGTCCCTGGTCTGATAAACGTTTTATGCTACAGGTAATAGTTTCCCGAGGTTATGAATGTGATCCAATGTATAAACGTCTCATTAAGGACCAATCATATCGAAAAACAATGTACAAGGGGTGCCTGAGATTCACAACTGCTACACGTCAGCAATTTTTGAGAAAATCTTTACCTTTAGATGCAATAGCAAGTTTACCGCAGCCCAGGGAGTCAATTTTTTCCGCTCTTCTAAGCAATCCTACCCTGGTGTTCACAAGAACGTATATGAAACTTCATTATCCTCCTGCACTTGATAAGCCTTAGTAATTGAGTGTTTCTTACAATAGTGTATGTAATAGGTCGAAAAAATGATAATTAATTCAATGCTCTGACGATTTCTTCTTCCCAGTTTGCTGTCATGGTCCTGATTGGCAAGTTACAATCAAGCCTGCCATGTCATGCCCTATATTTCCTCTTATGTGCCACCCTGCAAAGGAGAAGTTAAGGCCTATTAACGTATGTTCTGGCTTGCCCAGCATATGAAACCAGATTATGGTGTGATTTCATATATGCTTCAAGGCCTGGAAGATATTCCTTATCACCTTCATGCAGTTCAAATAGATTATTTTGATATCCAAAAACTACTACTAACTGGTTAGGATGAGAATAAGTCCAATCTCGGAGCATTGGCATTATATAATCTACCGGTTTTATTCCTTCAGCCAAGGCACGTCTGTACTCATCAGGATAGGGCCTCAAGACATCAAGCGACGAATTATGGTTGAGCGTATGATAATAGAAAAATATGTGCCACGTATTATCAGTAATTGGCAACATATCATATTCTTTCCTGCTGTGCTGATCTATGAAATCTGCTATATATAGTTCTGAGGAAGGAACAAAACTAAGATAATCTGCTCCGTACTTTGCAACAGGCATAAGTATTATCGACACTACCGCGAAAACCACTGGCAGGTATTTCAGTCTCTTAGCAACCCTGCTACGGAATGGCAAGTTGATGAAAAAGGGAATAGAAATTGACCAAGCGATGCCTGCATACATTATTGCCCTTAACAGAAAAGTATGTGTAGTGCTTTCAAGTAATGCAAATGGAATGAAAGACATGCAAACTACAAACAGTGCTGCAGTAACAATCAAGAATGGTATTGTACTTCTATTTATTAGAAATTTTCTTTTTAGATAAATTATAACAAACGTCATTATTCCCATTAGGACTGTACCAATGCGTAGGACATAGCCGATATAGGTAGCGATAAATACCGATTCGTCTGGTGGATTTGGATGGATTGGTAGTCGATGCAAATTTGGCGAAGTCAAAGAGCTGATAAAATCTTTTGAAAGTGATGATGGTTCGTATACAGCTTTTCCCAGGGCTACATAAGCACTCCATGAAATGAATATAACTGCAGTAAGTATTAGAAGGGTCCAAATTCTATCCTCTATTATTTTATTATTCCAGTGGAACGGTTTGCGTAAGAGTCTCATTAGAATAAATCCTGCAACTAAATTAGCAAACAGAAAATACGATTGTGTGGGGTTAGAGATATTAATGATAACAATAGCCAGTATAGTTACTATAATCCAAGCCTTCTCTACTCTTTTGTCATAGAAAGAAACTCTTTGTATGCAGAAGAGCAATATTAGATAAAAGCTTAAAGCAAACAGCTGTGGTGAAAAATGAGCTTGGTCATTAATAAACGTGGCAAAGAAGGCTAAAGCCGCTATCGCAGCCATAGTTGGATATACTTCCTTTACTATGAGGTAAATGATTACACCCGGTAGGATGATAAAAAATGCAGATATGAATTTTAATAAAACAAAATGTGGCATGCCTGTTACCAAGAATTGGATAGCCTCGAACAGAAAAGCCCCAGGATATTCACGACTATAATATTCAATTTCTGTAGGCAAAGCCTGATGATTTAACAACGCGATTGTTGAAGATTCATGCGAATACACATCAGCGTGACGGGGATGATCGTAAAGAAAAACTGGTAGCGCATGCAGATAAAGCCCTAGCATAATGACAAAGATAATCTTAGTTTTACTGTGAGTCGGCATAATAAGAGGCAGCAATGTGATCGAAATACCAATCCAATAGAATGCTGGCAACGAGTGGAAATAGTAAAACGCGTCACCTGGATAGTAGGCAAAGGCTGGAATTGTAACATAGATCGTGAGCAAGAAAAGGATTATGCTCAAGCCTATAAGGGCTAGTAGAATATCCTGCTTGTTATTACTAAGTACTAATTCAAAGGACTCTTTTAATCCTCTGTGAATTACTACCGCGTTGTATTTTTCCATTTTATTTTTCACTAACCGGCTACATCTTTTCTCCCTGCATTAGTGATAAGCCAAAGTCTTTTATGCAGTATTATTGACTTTGCTTGTTGCACATTGGTCCTAGCACGCAAATGTTCGTTTCTGATAGCTTTTTCTACTGTTAAATTGCATTCTTCCTGTCTGTAGCTTTCTAATCCCAGTGGCGAAGAGTTGCTTAGTGTAGCCACAGTTTGATGCTCCTCTTCGTCATGTTTCCACTATTCCTACTGCTCTTGGACTTGTTGCTATTGCTGTTGCTCTTTGTAAGTGCCTCCACGCCAATCAATATTGCAAGAGTGTATGTATATAATAATTTCATAAATTAGAGCCCCCCAATATGATAAATTTTTGAATCTATCTCATATAGCAGTTAAAATTGCAGGGATTACCAAAGACCGATAAATGCTAAACTGTCTTTGCCAAATAAGGAAGATATATAATGATGATATTCTTAGCAATGACAGGCTTTACATTTCTCCTCTTACTATTACACGCTTACAAATTACAATACTTGGTCTAACGCTCGATTCCTTTAACGTTACTATGTTTCAAAAGGTGTTAATGGCTCTACACTTTCTTGCTATGCGTTCATTCAGAAATATCTGTCTCAGTTCATCAAATTCACTTGGTGATATAATTGCTCTAGTTCTGCAGCTACTGTACCCCAAGTATAGGGAACATATCTTCGAAGACCCATACTACTATTTTTTCTTGTAGCCTCTATACAATTCATGATACTCCCCGCTATCTTCTCTGGCGTAATAGGCGGATCCATACCCATAGCATATCCTCCACTGACAAAAAGCGCCAATCCCGAAGTATTGGGGATCACAACTTTCAAGCCTGCTGCCAGAGCTTCGGCTACAGCGATACCATATGTTTCATTCTCAGATGCCATTACAAATACCGACGCTCGCGAGTACTCTTCGAAGAGTTCATGTCTACTAAGATTGCTCCTAAGTGTGACTCTCTCTTCAAGAGATAATTTCCTGACAAGGTCCAATATTTTTCCCCTGTCAGGTCCATCACCAACTAGTACCAACCTGCAGTTAAAATTGTTGGCTACCAGTTTAAACGCTTTAATCAATTTATCTGTTTTTTTATGTACTAGATCTAATCTTCCAACAGAGAGAATTCTCTGATCACCGTCTCTCCTTTTAGAAATCTTTGACAGCTCGTCATCGACTCCATTTGGTATAATAGCAATCTTCGATTCGTTAATTACAAAGTCCCTGAGGAGCATTTGTCTCTCTACATCAGAGATGCAGACTATTTTCTCCGCATTATGAATTACACCATTAAGAAAAGGTTTGTACAGTTGAAAGAGGATCCTCCTAAATCTGGTTAGACTGCCTCCGATGTAATGAGGAGTAAAAATTAACTTTGCTTTTACGGCCGCCTTGTCTGCAAAATAAGGCATCAAGCTATGTATATTGTGAACGTGAACGATATCAGGCTCAAATGCCCTTATATCAGATACCAAAGAATGTTTAGGGATCCTTATGGCCTCAGACAACCTTATAGGCTTATACCTTCTAATGGCAATTCCATTCAGTTTTTCCCTCGCTGGTATATTCTTGTTATCTTCTAATGTGAATACTACCACCTCATTGTTTCTAACAAATCTCTCTGCAATCTCCTTAACATGCAATTCTACACCCCCTATATGGGGATAAAATCTATGGCAGACTAATGCTATTCTCATATAATTTTTCTAGCTCCTCTCGTGTCTCAAGAAGAAGCATAATCACAGTTTTTAGTTCCTCCAATTCGCATTATTATTTTTTCATTGATAAAGCCTTTCATCAAGATCAAGACCATGCATGACCGGGGATTTATGATTATCCATACCATAATGAGTTCTATTATGAAAGAATTCACTAATAGATAGGATATTTCATCATGTTACTGTCTAGGTGATATAAGCGGTACATCCTATCCTGACTTGAGCTCCTGCCAATAAGCTTTACATTTCTGTAAGAAATCATGAACCCTATGGATACTTTGGATAGATATTATTACAGGATTCTATTGTCTAGTCCCTAATTCCAGGGTTGTATTGCCTTGCGTAAGTTGTTGAAGAAGATACAGATGGCAAACAGGCAGAAATATATCTCGTGATTTGGTCCTTAGATCAGTTTTCAAGTTACACAAGTTGTTTCTCTGAAACGCTTGCCAAGTATTGCATGAACGGCGATTTAAGCAGCGTGCTCTTTTCTGAAACAGAAGTAGTAACCGAGAGGAAATAAGTGTAATAAGAAAATTGCCCATCTAAATCTACATGGGATAACTTCAAGAGGATATTTTGCTTTGCGGATTTCCATCTTGACGAAACCTGTTTTAGAGCAATCATTTTCAAGTTGTCGGAGGCCAACTCGATACCAACTCATCCCATTATGTTTCCATGCGACTGTTGAGAATTTCTTAAGATACCATTCTGCCAATGGTTTAGGTAAATAAGATTGAAATAGAAGCTTGCTGTGAAGTTCAATAGGGAAATACATATTGGGTATTTGTCCTGCCAATATTCCCTTATCTTTCAAAACCCGGTTAATCTCTTTTAAACTAGCAAGTCTTCTCGAGGGCAAAAGGTGCTCATATACACTTATCAGAGTAACTACATCAAATGTTTTGTCGTCGAACGGTATTTGATCAGCAAAACCTCTCATAATGGTCACATTTCCTGTTATAGTCCGATTCGTTGGCAAATGCGGTTCCAAGCCAATAAAGTTTATTCCAGTCTTCTGCCTTAATTTATTAGCAACCTTTCCTTCCCCCGCTCCCACGTCGAGCCCTAATTCAGCATTTGGTCTTCTATTTTGGATAATCGTAGCAAGCACTGATGCATGACTCTCAGCTCGTGCCTCGCCGAGGGAATGAGTATAACTCATTGTCTACACTACGATGAAGCATCACCAGTTTACTAAAGGATTTTTCAAATTTATATGGGAAAATTTCAAGAAAAATCTCCCTAGTCAGCAACCTCTTGATATTGTCAATGTATACTATCTATTTAACTTACTCCCAGGTTTAAATCCAGATAATCACCAGCCGTATATATTCATCTTATGTCTTTGGTCCATAATTCTTTGCGAATCAATAATATGTTTCCTTTTTGGAGTTTAAAACAAGAGATTGGGTCACTATTACCTTACCTTGATCCAAAGCGAATCATCTTTTTTAGCTAGGTTCATTATAGTACCAATCAATCCACTCAGTTCTGTATCTATAATGGCCGCTATTATATTTGATCTATGGGCAAATGCCACTGCAAAGGTAGCTATTAGGGCTACGGCAAGAATAGGATGTATCGTATAAAGTAAAACAGCTAAAACTATTCCCAATCCTATTAGTAAAAAAGGCGACAAGGCCAGGATAAATAATTCTAAAGGCAAAACGATCAATCCATATAGTCCAAATCTGTTATTTAATAACAACGATCTATTTCTTAATAGTACTCCAGTTACACCTTGGGCCCTTCTATCCTTTTGCAACCTTCTTTTTCTAAATTCATTTGGCACCTCCTCTTCAGCAACGACCGAAGGATCGACCACCACCTTGTGACCTTCTCTTCTAATCAATACCATCTCTTCTGTGTCTTCTGCCATCGAATTAGCATCAACAGGCTTCACAAATGACATTTTAAAAGCACATAGGCACGAGGAATTTCCGATAACGGTACTGTCTATATTTGTCTCCAAAATCTGGATGGTTGTTAAAAACCTTCGTAGGACCTTCTCTATGCCTTTTTGAGCAATACAAACACCTGTTGCTCCGCCCACCCTTTGATCACCAAAGTTAGCTACTAATTCACTTATGGCATCCTTTGATCTTAAAAACGAGTCACAATCAGTCTTTATGAGTATTTCACCGGTTGCGTCTATGAATGCCTGATTCAGAGTCTTAGCATTTCCTATTCTGGAGGGTTGTCTAATGAGCCTGATGGAGGGATTTTTTTTCTGATACTTTTGAATTATTGTTGGTGTTTTGTCTGTCGAACAATCATAGATTAATATTTCATGTATAGGATATGTCTGCTCTAATAGATTATCAAGTTTCTTTTCAATAAATATTTCCTCGTTGTATGTCGGTAAAAATATTGTTACAGTAGGCTTTCGATTGAAATTTTTCTTTAATTTGACAGTTCTTCCCAAAGTAAACATAAGCAAGACTATGATTAGGTATGGTGCCAGCAATATTCCCAAGATAATTATCAAAATTGATAGGTCCAGCATTATCGCCTCTGCTCAGCTCTCATTCCCATTATTTGGTATACGGCTTGGAATAATTCCCTCACTTCAGAGCGCGATGTAACTTTGAAAGCCCTGATAAGTAACAAATAACTAGCTAGCGACAGCAATAGTGCAATGGAAGTATTGTTACTCGAAAGTATCAATGCAGCATATCCAATAGAGATTGCAGATCCTATTGTTAATAGGGGCATGCATATGTTAGAATATGACATATTCAAAGTCTCGAGCTTTCGAATATAATATATTGCAAGAAAGTCACCTCCTAATGTGCCAACTAACAAAGCTATAGCGGCTCCCTGCATTCCAAAATATGGCACTAACAAAAATGCTAACCCTATTTCCATTGATGAAGAAATTATGGAGATCTTAGCTACCCATTGAGGCTTACCCATGCCATTTAGCATAAAATAAAGGAATGCTGTTAGAGAGCCGCCTATAGCAGCCAGTACTAATATGCTAAGTACTTGTGAAGCAGCAGCATATTCCTTAGACAATAACGAGAGAACTTGTGCTGGTGCTATTAGCAGTATGATGTAAATGAAACCGCTTAATACAATGGATAGGCGGAAAGCAAAATTAACAGCTACGCTAAGATCCCGCTCATCACCATCTTCTCCTTTCTCAGAAGCTGTGGGCAGTATCGCTTTGCCAACAGACTCTGTAACTCCCCCCACAATTAATGATAAAAGAGCTGAGATTCCAAAAACTGCAACAGAGCTAAAGTTATGGTAACTTCCAAGTAATATATAGCAAATTTGTAAGCCAAGAAGTGACGTGCCTAGGGATAAGTAGTTTAATGCCGAGAATCTCATTACATGTCTGAGGTTCGGCAGGTCCTCTACCTTCTTCTTAAGAGAATTATCTGCTAATAGTTTTCTTATAAGCTTGAGTCCAATAGAGACTGCTATTAGAGAACCTAGGGCGAATCCTGCGATAATTCCAAAACTTCCAAAACCTAAAAAGATCAATACTACTGCAATCAATATTTTTGAGCCCTGAAAAACAGAATCAGCAAGGGCCGTATACTTCATCTTCTGTAGCCCCTGGAAAGCTCCATTTATGCAATACAGGATCGTCTGTGAAGGAAGGAAAATTGCCATGGCTACAATAATCAAGGGTGTCAGAGAACTATCGTGATAGAACGAGTTTGCAAGATACTGTGAAAGAAGGAGAAAAATTATTGCTGCGCTTACGCTAACTATTAATCCAATCTTTAGTCCCATGGAAAAAATTTTCTTTGAAACATTTGGCATTGCTCTTGCGTTATATTCTGCTATATACTTGGAAGTAGTGATTTGAGATCCATAGCCTGCAAATGCTAGTACAGCGGTTGCAGACGCTGTTACAACCAAGACTTGGCCAACTATTTCTGGTGCCACCAGCTTGGCCAATGCGAACCAAAAAACAAAGCCCAGACCATAGTTTATAATTTGATCAATTATCAGGAAGTACGAGCCTACTGTGATCTTGTGTAGAGGTTTGTTACTCATTTTATAAATACATCCTCAGAGATATTCCAAGTTGTCAGAATCTTTCCACAACTTTAACCTGTGGTGAAACCATGGATTATCCTCCTCCCTAATGATGTGATCCTTAATTATTTTTGTAATATTTTTCGATACTTGTCCAGGCTGACCATACATTGGCCTCTTATTTTTCAAGAGTGCACCTAATTTCTCAGACCTAGCTGCCTTTACAAACTCTGTAATCCATGCATGGTTTATTGGGGGCACAAGGACATTGCCCTTGCCTTGGCATATAGTTTCTGGTCTATCGGTGTTTAACCTTACAGTCAAAGATAAAACATTTGGAAAATACATGAGTTCTTCTTGCATTGATCCAGAATCTGTGAGTTCGGCCCAACAGTGGCCACTATCTAAAAATTCGACGACATGACCGTATTCTTTCCACAAAGGAGTTTGGATGAAATTATCAGGGTAAGAATCTGCAAGCTTATCCAATTTTACATCAAGCCCATAAGCATTCAATGCGTGTCGAGTGGCATTCAGTTTTATAAATAACACTTTGTATCCGAGTTTTACAAGGCCAGTTATCCCATCTATTATTGCAGAGAACCTAATCTTGGTAAGGTTTTCCCGACGATGTATGTCAACTCGTATCCACTCCCCAATCTCTGCTTGCGGATAAAGATCAAAAATACTTTGATGCGGTTTCTCTCTGCGTTTCAAATTGATCGCATCAACTATAGAATTTCCTACTACGTGAATAGAATCCTCAGGGTAGCCCTCCCTGATCAGATTTTGCTTGTTAAGTTCGGTCGGGGCAAAAAAATACTGAGTACCAGCGGAACATATCCATGTATCTATCTGCTCAGGATACGGCTCTTCCCTAGCTAAGAACCATTTTCCGTTAAATTGACAGTCTGCAAAAGATTCGATATCTTGATGAGAAGGCTCCAAATTAACTCGCAGGTCCTTTATTGCATCAGGAGCCATAGAACGCAATCCAGCTTCATTTTGAGCAACCTTTTGGCCAACTCCAAAAGCCCAAGCTAGAGGCGTGATACCGGCAACAAGAGTGTCGCCATGGACTATTGGCATAACGCTAACACTAGGAAATCTCATCTTACAAATTCTGCCAAATTTTGCAAATTTTATAATCAGATCACTGGCTTTTTCTACTAAATCACCACGTATCTTAAGGTTACAGGCCACATGATCATTGATAGAGAATTCTTTTATCCCAAAGCCGAGAAGGTCATCAAAATGTTGACCTGTGTCAATTACAATGGCAGGAATATCATTGTCAATGACCTCTCTAATTAAAGGAGCTTGTTTGTAAAAATCAGGTTTTGTACCAATCACGATAGCAATTAGCCTGGACCTCTTGGCACTAGCATTTTCAAATGCGTTGGTAAGGATTTTTTTATTTACTTCAATAGGTAATGTCCTATTAGAGATATCAATTGATTCATATTCGCTCATGATGTGCATGATTTTCACCTATGGAATGATAGGTTATTTCCCACATCATTAGCAACAATCACTACTGTGGACGTCTTTTTGAGATATGCCACTGGTCGATCACTAGCAAGTCATCAGTATTATTTTAGTTCCTGCGCTGTCAATCGTTGTATGATCTTCGATTCCATTCTTCTCAACATCTGTGCTTGCAGACGAAGGCCTGCAAAAAATATTGCTATCAATAAAGTGGAGGTGCCAATCAATAACCCTGGAACTGACAAAACATTCGTATGCAGCCATTCTATGACAGTATTGGCAAGTATTCCTATTCCCAGGAGTGATGTTATGATAACAATAACGGAATAAAAGAAAGTAGGCCTATAGGTCATTGCAAGTTTTAGTATACGATTTAATATCTTGAATCCATGCTTCCAGGTCGATAATTTTTGTTGTCCGATTCGTTGCCTATAATTTATTGGAACCTCTGTTATCCTTCCAAAGGATGCAATCTGAGCTGCTATTTCCGCCTCTACATCAAAACCGGTACTTGATAAATCGATATCCTTCGCACTTTCAGTCCTAAGGGCATACATACCAGAGCAAAGATCAGATAAATTGGTTCCCATAAGTGCATTGAATGTCTTGGTTATTATTTTATTTCCTAATTTATGAATGACGCTCATATTTTTTTTATCATCTGGGTTTCGCACGCCGATTATTTGGTCATACGACTGCATATGTTCTAAGAATCGACTAATACAAGATGGGTCATAAGTAAAGTCGCCATCCATAACTATCATATAAGGTGTCTTCACTTTTTCAATGGCTGTTTTTAATGCACCTGTCTTGCCTTTGCCATGCTGAAAAAATATCGATATGGGATAGTTCCTGACAGTATCTAATGTGCGATCTGAAGAGTAGCCATCAACAACAAGTATATTCTTTAGACCAATGGAAAATAATTCATCCAATACCTTACCTATTGCTTCCTGTTCATTGAGTGTAGGAATAACTACTGTCACTAATGAATTCAGTTCTGATGGCTTTCCTTCTACTGTCAAATTGCGCTTCTCCTGGCTATCGCTTTCTGGTTCTCGTTGCGAAGAGTTGCTTATTGTAGCCATAGTTTGACACTCCTAGTCATGTTTCCACTTTTCGTAATGTTCTTAGAGTTGTTGCTGTAATTGTTACTTGTTTGCAAATGATGCCATCATCAATATTGAGAGAGTACATCTATATAATAATTGCATCAATTAAAGTACCTTAATCTGATAATTTTAGAGGTTATGTCGTGCAATAATAATTTCTTCAATCATAGCGCTCTAACCTGACATTTGTAGAGCCTATATCAGATTATAACTACTTCTTCAATCATAGCGCTCTAACCTGACATTTGTAGAGCCTATGTCAGATTATAACTACTTCTTCAATCATAGCGCTCTAACCTGACATTTGTAGAGCCTATGTCATATAGTAGTTAAAATTGCATGGAGTACCAAATGATCATCACTGCTAAACTGTCTTTGCCAAATGAGAAGGAAGTTTGAACATGATGTACTTCACATTTCCAGGGTTTACATCTCTTATCTTCCTCTTGTATGCAGTACACAGGTTATGATATTTTAGTCAATACTGCTTATGTCAATTCCCTACTGTACTGCTATGAATGGTTAGCAGTTCAAAAGCATGACTGAATTCATAAATGAATATATGCGCGCAGGAATTTATCTAAACCGTGAGATTTTTTTTCTAATATGCTTACCTCTCGATTGGCATTAGCAATAATTATAATTGTACTTCTTCAGCTCGTGAGTATTGTTCACATAACTAACACCTCAAAAATTTACAAAGTATCATCCTTTTTTTTAAACCAAGTTTACGCCGAGACATCACCACAACAATTACAATCAGGAAACGTAATAGGGGATGCTTGTATTCCAGGGTCGCTTCCTTACATAAGTTTGATCATGAATATCACACATAAGAATCGGGAGGCATCTTTAGGAAACCCTACTTCCAGTATTACAAAAATCTCTGATGATAGCCATCAAGAAAGCAATAATACTATCGACACCGGTCCTTACAAAACAGGTACTGATGCGACCATGCAGAATAGGTCAAATGAAACAGATGCTAAATATTATCAGAATTTTACTGGGGGTGCGATTTACTGGAAACGCGATACTGGGCCGCATGTAGTCTATGGCGATATTTACAATAAATGGAAGGAACTTGGATTAGAACGCAGCTTTTTAGGATTTCCTGTTACGGATGAAATGTATACTCTAGGGAAGGATGCGACTCTTACCATCTTTGAAGGTGGAGCAATATACCAAAGTTCCCTAACAGGAACACATGAAATTCATGGATCTATATTTGAGAAGTGGAAAAATATGGGAGCAGAACGCAGCTTTTTAGGATATCCCATAACAGATGAGATCCCCCTTTCAGAAGGAAAGGGAGCCATTCACTACTTTCAAGGAGGAGCAATTGTGTTTACGAAAGAGGCCGGTGCTCTTGCAATACAGAGCAAAGATTTTACAGACTATTTTCAGCACAATAACACACAGGAATTACCAGTGATAAACGAAACAACAACAGCAGCAACAAAAATAAATAAAGATATTGCATTTGAACCGGTCTTTCAAGGAGTCGATTTACCTACATCAATGGCATTTTTGGGTCCAGACGATATCTTGATTCTAGAGAAGAATAAAGGCACGGTGAAAAGATTTGTTAATGGAAGCTTGATAAATGAGCCTTTACTTGACGTAAATGTTGCAACCAGGGGCGAGAGGGGTATGCTTGGAATTGCAGTTGCAAAAGATTTTCAAGGAAATGGTTCTTCTATTATCAGTGATAATGATGACGATCTAAATACTAACGGTATGAATAGAACAGGACCAATAACAAACCTTGAACAATCATCATCAAATCTAACAAAAACTTATGTCTTCTTATACTTTACAGAATCAAGGACAAAAGATACAGGTGATGTCTGTGAAGAACTACTAGAAAATGAAGTTATCGGAAATCGGCTTTACAGATATGAATTGGCTCCAAATGGTACGAAGCTAATAAATCCAAAGCTGCTTCTATCTTTACCCGCCACATTTTCTGCCATGCATCAGGGAGGAAAAATGTTGATTGGACCAGATAATGACCTGTATTTGATTGTGGGGGATACCTCAAGGACGGCAACTAGAGCCCAAAATGATAAGGATGGCGATAATGCTAATGGAACTTCTGTCATTTACAGGATAACAACAGATGGCCAGCCAGCTCCGGGAAATCCTTTTGGTGACGATCCATTGTTAGGTAAATTTTATGCTTATGGGATACGCAACAGTTTTGGTCTGGATATAGATCCGGTCACTGGTCGTGTTTGGGACACTGAAAATGGCGAGGATAACTTCGATGAGATAAATCTGGTTGAGCCGGGATTTAATAGTGGATGGACCGCCATTCAAGGCTTAGTTAAAGATCGCAAAAATTTTGACTTTAGTGAATTAGCAGATACTCTTTCAAATAAGAGTACCATCAGAGGAGTTTATAGCGATCCAGAATTTGTATGGAATGTCACTGTCGGAGTTACAGATATAGAGTTTTTCAATTCAGACAAATTAGGAGAACAATACAAGAATGATATGTTTGTAGCAAGTATAGTTGATGAAAATCTCTACAGGTTTGAATTAAATGAAGATAGGACAGAACTTGTCTTGTGTGGGTTACTTGCCGACAAAATTGCAAACAAGCCTATTGAGGAGGAACAATCCGTAATAGCCCACGGCTTTGGTAGTATTACAGATATTGAGACTGGGCCTGATGGTTACTTGTATTTAGCAGCAATAAAGGAATATTATCCAGACTTTGACGGCTCTGGTACAGTCTATAAGGTAATACCTAGTACAAACAGCACATCGCCATCAGAAATTAACAATGATTCATACCAACAGGAATTATGCGATTAATTTATACTTTATGAGATCCGTCTATATAATTTCTAAACATTTAGTTTATACAAAATTGAGCTCCCCTGGCATCAAGAACGATGTAATCTAAAAAGCCATAAAGTCTTAACTACACACCTTAACCATACAACCTTAAAATAAAGCCCGCACGGTGCACACTTTATTGATGTATAGGTCTCGTCCAACTGACAAACTAGAGGACGATGCACTGAGATTTCTTTCTTCAATAAACGACGATAAGTCGATACTATATTATGACATTGTTGGAAGTCAAGCACATTCCATTATGCTGCATGAGATGGGACATATTACGTCCAGTGAACTAAAAAAGATCCTATCTGCACTAGAGGAAGCAAAGAAAAGTCCGGCAAAAATCAAAACAGAAGGATACGAGGACATTCATGAAGCCCTTGAGGGCTTTGTCATAAAACATGCAGGAATGAATGCTGGAGGCAAGATGCACACTGCAAGGTCAAGAAACGACCAAGTAGTACTCGACATAAGGATGAAGATACGCGATGATATTAACAAAATTTGCGAGGCTTTATCCAATCTAGTACTGGGGCTCATAGAGAGAGCAAAAGAGAGCAAGCAAATTCCGATGCCAATGTATACTCATTTACAACAGGCCCAAATAGGCACGTTCTCACATTTCCTCCTGTCGTATGCTTATGCTCTCATACGTGATATGGAGCGGCTATATCTGGTATATCATAGAATAAACCAGTCGCCACTTGGGGCATGCGCCATAGGAGGCTCATCTATCCCTATCGACAGGAAAAGAACAGCAATACTGCTTGGCTTTGACAGCATCATAAAGAATTCTATTGACGCCACTACATCACGGGATGCTTTCATAGAGTATGCTTCAGCGCTTGCAATACTCACAAGCACACTTGGAAGGATTGCAGAGGATTTCATTATCTGGTCAACCACCGAATTTGGTTACATAGAGCTTGCCGAGTCATATACGTCTACCTCAAGTGCAATGCCACAAAAGAAGAACCCTGACCCCCTAGAGTTGACTAGATCAAAGACATCGATAATTGCTAGCAACCTTATGTCAATACTAGGCATAGTCAAGGCTTTGCCGTCAGGCTACAGTCGAGACTTACAGGACATCAAGGCACCGTTGCTTGGAACCTCTGCCATAACCCTCGACACAATCAAGATAATGGACTATGTAGTAAGATCATTACAGGTAAAAAGGGAACGCATGCAGCACGCTGCAAATATCAGCTATGCAATTGCAGTGGACATAGCAGAGCAGCTTGTGATGCAAAAGAAGATACCTTTCAGGACCGCTCACAGAATAGTTGGAGCCTTGGTGAACAAGGCTGCAGGCAAGGGTAACATATCTCTTGTCAAGCTAGAATTTGCAGACGCTACTTCAGTCCTGAAAGCTCACAAAGTTGAAATCAAGCCAGACGAACTGATGAAAATAATCAATGAAATGACACCGGAAAAGTCGCTTGATGCCCGAAAATCATCAGGGTCACCCCACCTGCTAGAGCAGGAAGAGATGATAAAATCATTGTCTCAGGGCATATCCAATTACAGTGTTGGAATCCAGAAACGAACCAAAATGGTCGAAGGTTCATTCTACAACCTTGAGAGAACCGTCAAGAATTACCTCCAGTAGTGAATGTTATCGCACTGTATGGCAACATTTTGCCGCATTTCGGCACGCTTCTATCTGATTTTTGGCATTTAAGTGGTTAAACAGGTCAAAATACGTTAATTTGGATGCGATAACATTTATATTATATCCGAAAGCAGTTATTCGTCGCTTAAAATGTCACTAAATTCAGAGGATCCAAACTATTATGCACACCAGTATAATTGGATGGACCAAAATGAACCTGATAGGAAGATAAGGATCCTAGAC
>JBKPEN010000021.1:0-11336 GCA_046728425.1 Thermoproteota archaeon | reverse complement strand
ATATCGCTCCCTAGTTACAGGGCTGTTCAATGCATAAAGAAACAGCGCATAAGGATCCGATATCGCTTGGTTACTGTTACCATTGCTGCCAACATTATTAATGTATCGTTCTTCTATTCTTCCGATGGATGATATCTTGCTTTCTCACCTTTTGTTTTGTGAAACCCGCAATTAAGCACTTCTAAAATAGTGGGCCCAAGGGGCTGCGTGCTGATATCGGTTCTTTGGTGAGGTTCAAACTAATATGCATCTGGTCAGCCATTAACTTTCTGCTGTTGGCAGCAGGTTGTACAAGTAGAGGTAATCAAAAAGAGAAGAAGGCATTCATAGGATAAGGTAGAAGAATATTACATAGGAATACAAAGCAATTCAAAGCAAATCACTTATCTGTTCGTCAATGGCATGCATGATAATATACTATCAAAATATCTTACGCATATATGAGAAATGGGAGGATTATCGGTAGTAAAATTGCAAAGCGATCATGATCAAAATCAAGTTACCTCTGTAATTTGTAGGAACATAATGCCGGGCCATGAAAAAGATTACGACAATTGGGCTCGACGTTATTTGACATTTGAAAGAAAAGCTCCAGGGTACCTTGGTACGACAATAATTATCCCCGGAGGTAGCAAATCTTCTTTGCGATATATCATTCGCCGTTTTACTGATAAAGCCGCCATGGAGGCCTGGGATAATTCGGAAGAATCGCAGAAGCTATTACAGGAAGCAGACAATTACTCCACACGACATTATGAGACCTCCACTGGTTTGGAAACATGGTTTACACTACCGGGCTTGAAAACTCTTAGTCAATCCCCACCACCTAGATGGAAAATGGCCATCGTTATCTTCTTTGCCGCGTATGTGATTAGCTCGCTATCGAGATCTATTCTTAATCCTTTCTTAGAACAATGGCCAATACTGGGCAATGCTGTAATTTATAGTGCAATATTAGTTGTTTCACTTACCTATTTAGCATTGCCTATTTTGAATCGTTTGTTGCGACGGTGGTTATATCCAGGAACTATATAATCGCGGAGAGCCCAGTTAGTTATAAGTTATCGACTCTAGTCTAAAATGCTAACTCAGTTAGATAATATTACCATAACAAATTAGTGTCACTGTGCAGATGTCGCACGGCTGATCGGTCTTCATCCTCGCCACCAACATCATTTTATGCGATAAATGTTATTGGTGTGCAACTTATTTGGACAAGACGAGGGTACCTACAGACGGTAAGTGTTGGGTCTATTTTTTGAATGTTTTTTTATTTTAGGCGGGCCCAGAGGGTTCCGGCTGAAAAACCTTCAAAATTTAGACTCGATATAATTGGAAGACGGGCATGTACAAACGCATAGTCTGTAACTAAATACGTTAGTGCATCACTATGTTTTGAATTGCGGCACGATTCTTTCTGCAAATAATTTCAAAGATTCCAGGTCTGGAAATGACACAGTGAAATAGTTTACTCCAATGCTGATATATTTTGCTATTTCAGTCTGAACTTGCTCTATTGTTCCCACAACAGATATTTTAGAAAGGCCATCATCCTCTATTCCTTTCTTGCTTTGCAGATCCGATATCTTTATTTTTACATCCTCTTCATGCTTGCCAATGATTATCAATCCTTGCCAACCTTTCATGATATTTTGATAGTCTCTGTTAACAAGTTTGCAGCAATTCTTAAGCATAGACAATTTTGCCACATATTCTTCATATGAACACAAGCCATAATTCCACCCGTTTGCATACTTGGCAGCTATTTCAATAGTTCTTTTTCCACTACCACCGATCCACAAGGGCGGATATGGTCTCTGAATTGGTTTTGGATTACAGATGGCGCCATTAACTTTGAAATATTTACCAGAAAATGAAACTGGCGAATTCTCGGTCAGCATCATTTTGATTATCTTTATGCTTTCTTCCATCATTTCAACTCGGGCAGATGCCTTTAGGAAGTCAAACCCATAGGCTTCAAATTCCCTCCTGTACCAGCCTGCACTCAAGCCAAACTCTAGCCGCCCTCTGCTAATGATATCAAGCGTAGAGACCATTTTAGCTAGCAGCGATGGCGGAGTTCTATACGAGTTGACAAGTATTGCACCAAGCCGGATTCTATGCGTCATTGGTGCCAGCGAAGAAAGCGTAGTCCAACATTCAAGCACCAGATCATTGTCAGGCTCGCAAGTTGCTGCAGTATTCTTACCGTCCTTGACATATGACTGGAGCCAAGGGAGAAAATTATCTTTTAACCATATAGAGTCAAACCCCAGCCGTTCACATTCCCCGATAGTAGATGTTATATCTTCAAATCTTTGTCCTTCTTGGTAGATATAGCAGCCGAACTTTGCCATAGTCTACAAGAAACCCTTATAGACACCTAAAAAGGCTCTCCATAATTAATAAATTGTTTAATGGCCATAAGCTGATGAAAGGTACACATACTAGGTGATAATAATATGAGTAGTAAAAGGAAAGGTAATCAAAAAAGCGACTCTATATCTGATCCTTCTATAGCTGAATTATTTGAAGGAAAGAATTTTGCTTTTCTTGCCACACTGATGAAAGGAGGCACTCCTCATGTCACCCCTACATGGGTGGATGTTGACAAGAACAATAATACAATCTTGATAAACACAGCTAAAGGTCGGGTTAAACACAAAAATATATCCCGAGATCCTCGTGTTGGCGTTTCTGTGGTTGATTTTTCAAATCCCTATCACATGGTGAGTGTAAGAGGGAAAGTAATTGAACAAATCAATGGCAAGGAAGCAGATGACCATATAGACAAATTGGCAAAGAAATACATGGGCAAGGATAAGTATCCCGGACGAGCACCAGGAGAAGAACGCCTATTGCTTAGGATAAAGCCGCAGCATGTAGCCCATCAGTAAGGTGGCTAGCAGTAAGATAGGTATAAAAATAATAATAAGATTCGCTTGCTTCTTTAAGCAAATGTAATGAGAGTATAATTTATCTTGTAACTAGCACCTGGGAGATCACAATGATGGCAATGGAATTCGCTAAGCTTCCAGACTCCAATTCATAGAGGAAGTAGAGAAAGTTAGTGACAGACGGACTGACATAATCCTTCGTCAGTTTGTGTCACAAAGTGCACATCTATTGCTGTTGGTTTATCGATTGCTACAAGTATTCAATTTCTGGACTGTTATTGTTGTTAGAAAATCATGGGCCCAGAGGGACTCGGCAGAAAAAACTTCAAATTTTGGACTCAATATGAATCCGTGGGACAAAATGAAAATTTAGGCTCAGTTCTTTTATACATCGCGGTATTAGTTATAGATTACTACTCGTAGATGTGTGTCAAGAAAAACAATGACAAAAAGAATGCAATCTAGAGAATTTGTCGATTTTGGTTTTGGAAATCAATTGCTCACATCATAGGTTGTAATACCCCTAAGGCTATGAAATTTCTAGGTTAAGATAGAGCTCTATTGAGCAATAAGTTGCTGCTTAACAAGATGCTCAAGCTCTAGGTCTGACATCCCTTTTTTGCCTCAATAAGTTGAACGTATCATTTATTCTGTGGTCAACTATAGGTTTGTCTATTTAGATTATAATAGTAGATGCCTTAAGATACAGCATATACGTGGTAAAAACACAATCTATTCTTATCAAAAGAATTCTCATAGTACTAGTTTTTTTATTTATAATCATATTTGCTAATTTTTGTTCTTGGCTTACAGTAATAGCTTATCCATATAATGTTAAGAGTAACAGTAGTGGGAATCTACATAGTTCTAACTCGGTAGTTACTTCTTTTTCCCATGATAACAATTTATTAACTTTGCGCAATATTACTAACACTGTATCATTCACTGCTGAAGTTAATGTAAATAACTTACCAAGCCTTCCATCATCGAGACCTGGTGTAATCATAGATCCGGATGAACAATACCTTACAAGAAATTACACATCATATATTAATGCAAAGAAGCAAGCCGAATTGCTAAGACCGGCTAATACACCTGCTACCAAGGTTATTGAGGTACAGCGTCCTGATTTATCATTACTTGTACCTAATTCTAGCAATAATAATTCTTCTGCTATCACCAAGACATACTTCGAAGGATTATCACAAGTTTGTTGCGTTCCTCCGGACATACAATTGGCTGTTGGTTCAAAACATGTAATGGAAACTGTAAATTCCGAGGCAGCAATTTATACGAAATCAGGCAGCCTAATAAAGAAATTTGGACTAGAATTTCTGTTTAATCTTCCATCAAGAGAATCATCTGGTAGTCATAGTATTACTGATCCTGTCTTGTTATTTGATAGTACTGCAAATGACATTCAATCAAATAGCCATATTGATGGCAAGAGTAATAATAATGATGACAATAGAAGGTGGTTTGCATCAGTATCAGATGTAACCACACATGGTATACGTATTGCAGTATCTAAAACAAATGATCCTACAGGTGTTTGGAAAATATATAATTTTCCATTCGAAAGTTTGCCAAATAATTGTTCAGATCAACCTTTCATCGCAGTAAGTGATGATAAGCTAGCAATTAGTGTTAACACATGGAGTAGCAATTGTAATTGGTCAAACAATAATAATACAATATCATCACCAAAATTCAGAGGAGTTCAATTTGTTATTGCAGATAAACATGATTTGCTTGCTGAAGACGAATTAGCACATATTAACTCAATGCAATCGCTTCCTAATACAGAATACTTTTCATTGCGACCTGCCTTAAATTTATCACCTACAACAGCATTGTTTTTAGTCACAACTGATGATTTTAACCATGATAAAATACAGATTTTGGCTATTGATGGTCAGATATCTAATTTGCATATCAATAAAGCTATTTCTGCTAATATTCATATTACCAGTATTTCGCCTAATGGTATTCAACCAATTACGTTTTCTGCAATTAATAACAATAAAGATAATGATGATAATAATAATGGACAACAGGGAGCTTTCCTTACAGCCAAGGAAAAACACCCAGAATACTTTGTGCATACGGGAGATGCAAGAGTTCAAAGTCCAATTTGGTATAAAGGAAAGCTTTGGCTTGCATTAAATGTGGGATGTTTTATCAATGGTGATACTCAAAGTAGATCCTGTATCCGTATAATACAAATTGATACACAGACTCCTGAAGTATTACTGGACTTCAATATTGGCCATATAGGTGCTTCACTATACTATCCAGCATTATCAATAGATAAATTTGGAGATAATATAGGAATTATCTTTGGTTATTCTTCTTCTGATACTTATCCAAGTCTTTTAGTTGCCTCTGGATCAGCCAAAAACAGTACTATTTTCAATTCATTAAAGTACTTTCAATTTCTAAAGAATGGAATTGCAAATTCATTGTCTACTAGGTATGGAGACTACTTTTCGGCAGTGATGGATCCATCTGAACCAAATAGTATATGGGTAGCAGGACAGTATTATTACTATTTACAGTCATCTTCGGCACTGTTATGGTCAACTTATATAGGTAAAATAGATAATTCAGAAAACAGTAGAAATTCACAGTAAAATAAATCATAATATCTTTTTGAACCCGGAAGAAGAGATTCAATTATTGAGTCCATTTTTTGAACGTTTTTTTATATTTAGCGGGCCCAGAGGGTTCCAGCAGAAAAAGCTTTGAAATTTGGACTCAACAGAAGCACACGATGCAAAAAAACAATAAGTTCAGTCACAATGTGGGCATATGTCTATATTAGTTATGGATTGCCATTAGGATGAATTTAATAGAGACAGTGGCCAACCCTCAACTACGTGCCAGGTTTCTACCATTTTTCCATTTTGAATACGGTGTATACTTACGCCCCTGTAATTAATTATTTTACTACTCTGCAGAGTCTCAGATGTGGTTACATTTGGTGCACATGATCCTTTCCAATATGTACCTACAAGATCTGGATATGCTGCTGATGCAATCATTTCTTCAATGGTATAATTGATATCATCAAATTTATCTAAAGAATTCTTGAGGTCATTCTTGGCTCCAGCAATTCCTCTCCCAGGAGAGCCCATATAAGCAGATTGACCATGGTCGATATAATCCGGAGATATTATTTCATCAAATATTGCTTCATTCTTGTTATTGTACGCTTCAAAGTAACGTTGAATAGTTGCCTTATTGAGTTCAATCTGGGACATTGTATCATTAATATTCATATGCTGATGTAATACACACTTCATTCACTTATTATCATGTCGGTGCTCTACCAATTGGCAACTGTGCTATGTGATTGCAACTTACCAAATTATTGAGTTATACCTGAGGGCAGGCACTATCGTGAGGAGGGAAGAACAGAAGACGGTGAGTGAAAAGATGGTATGAAAACAAAAGAAAAAGGATAATAAATTCTTGACCAACTACTGCCCACAATAAGCATTGGGTCCATTTTTTGAACGTTTTTTTATTTTAGGCGGGCCCAGAGGGACTGGGCAAAAAAACTTCAGATTTTGGGCCCGATGAATCAATTACATGAAGGGTAATGAGGCCAGTTATTGCATACATGTGCGGGCTAGTTATGGGTTGCTGTCGCTTTTTACATATTCTACATGCTGCGCTATTACCGTCTTGGAGCCTTAATGTGTTGAAAAGCCATCTGAGGACTTATCAACAGCCAGCCATGACCCTAACTTACCAGGCTATCGCCCTAATTTAACTTGGCAACCAAATGTCCCGAAGATCGAACAGTGTCAAATGCTTTGCGCTACAGTCTGGCCATTCACACTCTTTTGGCTTGTAGTGTGATACGCCCTTTGACCTTACACGAATCTTGTGGCCCTCGCTGCAAATGTACTGCGCCTCTATAGCGTACCGGCAAGGGTCTGATCGAGAAAAGACAATGCCGGAGACCTGTACAAGCTTGCCAACGTGCTCGTCTGTAATTCTGGAAATGTCAACCTCATGAAAAACTCCCCTTATAGCTACCCTAAGGTGGTTCTTTATCTCTTCTGCGTAATCAGGCTGTACCTCTAGAAGAACATAAAGCGCGCCATTCCTCAATGCTTCTATCGCATTGGAAGGATCTGCCCTTAGATTCTTAGTTATCGCCTGGTACTCGTTTATGCCATTGTCATCTCTGTACCCGGCAGCTGGGCCAGAATCCAAGCCCGACTATGCAAAGATGCAAGAAGAGAACATGCTGGCAAGCAGGGAGCTAGTGTTGGCGATCGAGTCGTTGAAAACTGGCTGTTGATAAAATAGCCTGCAGTGTAATTTTCTAAATTTGAAAATCAGTTATTATTGCAATTGTGAGGTATAATCTTGCACTTCTAAGGTATTATCTTATTAGTATTATCACTAATGTACTTATTCTTGGTCGTTGGCGTTGTTTACTTAACTCACCTTTAATTCCTTGAGCTCGAAAGGCGGTATGTTCATAGTCAAGTACTCTTCGATTCTGAACTTAATATCTTGGGCAGTCAGATCCTCCATACTCGGCGAGCCTATGTCAAAAGATATTTTGTCGCTGCCGGTGTTAACATTTGTTATAACAAAGTCTGCATATTGATTTGCAATTTCATTAATCCAGTAGTGGACCTGATCTTTGTTTACATTTGCAACCTTCATTTCGACCTTTACTGGTTTAAACTTTGATGTACCTTCCAGATATCCTTCCCCCGATTCTACGTTATAATCTTCGTCGGACATATCCTGTCGCTTGTAGTGTACGGTTCGTTATTAATAAGGTCTCTGCAAGGTAGTCAATCAACCGGCCAATTAACCAAAACAATTCTTGCGATTCAAAAAGAATGGTAGAAGAAAGGCGAACATTTCTTTATTGTTGCGATAATTCTGCTTATTATTACCTTCCCTGAACCGTTTATATTTGCTATAGTTACCAATATCTAAAGCTATGATTGGGAAGGCAAGGTGTGGTCACTATGCTGTAAAGTCCTATACGGATGCTCATGGTGGACTATGCAGAAAGTGTCATTCCAACTTTGTGAATATTCTTGGGCTAGAAAAAAAGTATGGTGAAGATGCGCTAGTAGAGTACTGGTATGGTATGATACTTACTAGATTGCCAGAGAGCAAAGAAGAAATAAGATGCTTCGTTTCTCATTTAATAGATTTTTATCAACAGAAATTAATCGAGAAGCCATCAAAGCAGAAATACATCCAAAAGATGCTGTACATGCTCAATTCAATTCAGGAACCATTTGATATTGAAACTCTAAAATAATTTAATTACTTCAGCCCACTGCCTTCCCTTTGGAAGTCCACGTGTTATCTTTTTCCAAGGGATAGCAATGTCATTCATCTCACAGAGAAGCTTGACTACCTTGATATAGTTACGAATAGTTGAGCCACTGATTTCTCTACGGTCATAGCGGTCTTTGTATTCTATCAGAAAGGCTGCAATATTATCGACAACCCAGTTTGGATCCTGCTTTCCCTTTTCTACAAATATCTTGCAAAGCTGCTCCAGGGATTTGTTATCATTATCCGTAAGACCGATTTTAGTCAAAAAATATCGAAGCCTTGTAGAATATCGCTCCCTAGTTACAGGGCTAAGGATCCGATATTTTTGAATTGTAATCCCCCTTGTTATTATATAGTTCCTGTTCTCTTCTGTTTGATATGTTGCTTCCTCACCTTTTGTTTTGTGAAATCCGCAATTAAGCACTTCTAAAATAGTGGGCCCAAGGGGGTTTGAACCCCTGGCCGACCGGTTATGAGCCGGTCGCTCTGCCAGGCTGAGCTATGGGCCCAAACAGAAAAATTTGAAGAGTAAAAGTATGTATAAAGGTTTGGAGAATTATTAGAAAGGAGCTGGCAACTACACCTAGCTAGCTGTGTTAATGTGACAGCCGCTGTCTTCTTCACTCTTAACATATTTTTCATAAACCGAGTCAAGCAGCATGTTCTGCGCTTGCAGTGATTTGATAGCTGCATTAATAGCAGCTTCGTGTCTCTCTAATGGTATCCTCTGTAAGATCTCTCTCCACACTTGCGCGTGCCTCACATCTGCTTCTTCGTGAATTTCAAAGTATTTTGTTGCGTCCTCGCTGTCCATACCGTACAGCTTTTTGAGTCCATCGATCTTACTCCTGCTTATCTTTGGAAGCTCCATTTCGTAGGCATACATGGCTGCTACTGCTTCCTCAAACTCAAGGTCTGCAAGGCTCATCAACTTCGCGACAGCTTCGTTAGTCTTTTCTGCGCCACCGTAACTGATAAGATCGCTTCTTGAAACGCCAAGTGCTGTGGCAAACCTTACCCACAACTCGATGTGCTCAGCCTCCTCATGTGCATTATTAGTCAGAGTATCGGAATTGCCTCTCGCCTCGGCAATACTCTCAACAAATTTTGGGACTATCTTGACCAGCTGAAAATATTCTTTTGAATAACCCTGAAGATGATCAATTGTTAGTTTCCCCTCTGACCACATTTTGTAGAAAGAATGCTTGAGCAGGCTGCGCTTTTCAATTTCTGACTGGATCCCCTGAACAACATTGTCCATATCAGTAATGTCATTTTTCTATCCAATAGAAAAACCTTATGCAATCTAACAAGAAAGGATTTTATGTGAAGGTTCTTACAAAGTTTGCGAATGCTCCGGTGGTGTAGTAGCCGTGTCTCTCAATGGAGGGCTGCACAATCCGGTCAAGCATAGCGGCCTTTCGAGTCGCTGATCCCGGGTTCAAATCCCGGCCGGAGCATTTTTTATATATTCTTCTGATCTTTCTTCTACTAAGGCAATAACAATAACAAGGCTATATAGAGGTCATAATAGATTCCAAAGAAGGAGTTGAAGCTACTGTGTGTGGTATATGATAGGTTCATACTACACAAAAGATACACTTTTACTCTGCGAGTTTCTTTTGAGTAGTTGCTCTTGATAAAGCAGCCAATATTTTCTCTTTTACATCCTTTTCCTTTTTTGAGGATTCCTTTCCTTCAACCATCTCTTTGAACTGGATGGCATTAACAACAGCCTTGCCGCCATAGTGGTTGTTGAAGTAAATTCGCAATCTCTTTGCTTCAGGGTCTTTTGTTATTTTTCTTACCTTTTCAGTCCAAGGCTTCAGTTCTTCTTCTTCATAAAGATAGTTATACCAATAACCCTCGTTCCTGCCATGAAATCTAATAAACGAATGGTCTGCAGTCAATATGACGTCTGATAAATACTGCAGCTTTAGATCCGGCGAATCTGTCATTACAGTCGCAACATTATAGTGTCTTAGCATTTCCCATGGTCCCTCAGTCTGCCATGATGGATGGCGGAACTCCAGTGCATAATCGTACCCTGATGGCATTCTATTGAGGAATCCTTCGACTTGCTTGAACTCATTAACTGAGAAGCTTGGCGGTAGTTGAAGTAGTATTGCGCCAAGTTTGTTTGCATTCTTTAGTGGAGAGATCTTTTCCAGAAACTCTTGGAACGCTTCAATTGCACCTTTTTTGACATCCATGAGTTTATTATGTGTCACAGTCTCAGGTGCCTTGACAGAGAATTGAAATCCAGGAGGTGTAGCTTTTACCATACCATAGAATGTTCCACTACTCATCTTTGAGTAGAACTTCTGATAAAATGTAGCATCCAGCTCAGCTGAAGGGAAAAATTCAGAATAATAACGTAAACGCTTAGTCTGAGCATCGGGATAGAATGAGCCGACCCAGCCCCCTTTTTCAACCGGGTCACCGTAATTCCACCCAGAGCAACCTATGGATACTTGTGCCATGATATGATATACTAAGGACAACTCAGTATTTTTGCTTGTCACTATGATTGATTCTTGAAAATGTATAAAAGAAGATAGTTTTTGAAGAGATAACTACATCTGAATGTGCTGTTCGCTATTATTAGCTACATCTTCATCATATCTCATATCTTCTCTAGGACATAACACCTTTTCAATCTCATCCAAGTTCAAAATAGCAGAGTTCCTCTTCTTCAGTTTAAAGAGCAGTAAATTAATATGGTCACCAGTTTGAGAATAGTCTCAGGGATAGAGCCGATTCTTGAGCAGTAGGAGAAACATCGAAGTTAACCCTCTAACGGAGCTATTTGCTGTCTATTTGGCAAAAATTGAGGATGCATTAAAACGAGAGATTGACCTATATTCCTGGTCGGAGTTCCATGCTCCGCTTCGCTATGCCTGCGAGGGAGGCAAACGCATCAGGCCACTAATCCTTGTACTGTCTGCAGAATGTATCAAATCTCAAAAGGTGGAACCTGACGCTTACCTGGCTGCTTCTGCAATCGAGCTTCTACATACGGAGTCTATAATCCACGATGACATTATCGATGAGGAGAATCAGCGACGCGGAAAGCCCTCATTCCACGTAAAATATGGCTACAACAGCAGCATA
>JBKPEN010000218.1:0-4907 GCA_046728425.1 Thermoproteota archaeon | reverse complement strand
GATTCAAAATCTTTCTCTGAGCTAATCTTTCCAAGTATTTCTAGGATATCATAGAATGCCTTTCTGATAAACGGGGGAGTATGTGATTTTTTGCCTGTAAGACCTTTTACATCAACCGTCCCGTCAGACAGGACTCCTAGGTAGTTCTTTTTGAGGTCGCTGAATACAACATAGCGGTATTGCTTATCTATTTCAAGATCTACGCCCAGCGTCTCTCTAGCCCACTGCATCAGTTGCTCTATATGCTTTTGATCCGGATTGCTGAGGAAAATGCTGTCAGTGTCACCATAAACAACCCGAATCCCAATCTCTTCGCATTTGTTAATGGTTCTGTTGATGGTTGTCCTGCCTAGGGCAGCAGTAGCATCTGCCACCGGTAGGCAGTATAGTGGGAATATTGCTGCGCCCATGACGCCATAGCTGGCATTGAGAATGACCTTGATAGCTTGGCTTACCACATTGTACAGCTTACGCTCCTCAGGGGGAAGTGTCTTGTCCTTTGCTAGGTATTTGTAATAGTTGACTCTTAAGTCACGAAGCGATCCTATGAGAAACGAAGTCAAACCTTTCCTGTGCCTGCAGACCCAGTGAGTTGTACCTTCCACTTCATTTTCCCTACAGTCTTCATGAGCGCAATTGATAGTTTCGTATGATAAATTATGCACTTTGATAATGCTAGGATAGAGGCTTGCAAAGTCTAAGACAATGACGTTAAAATGTATGCCTGGTACAGGCTCAACAACCTCGCCGCCTCGATATTTTTTTTCTTTAATAATGGCTGTAGTCGACGCAGTCCCCTTTTTTTCCAGCTCACTCCTGCTCGGTATCAGCTCATTTCGCTGACGATGCTCGTAGTACAAGATGCCCCTAATCCATTGGTTGACGCCAAAGCGTGAGATATCATCTACTGACAGCCGTCCAATCCTTGCAATGACTACCAGTAGTTTCATTAACAGATTGTCATTAAAGCTAGTCAGCCTATATGTGAGGTCGGCGTCCTTGAGGCAATATTCCGCTAATCTCTGAATGGGCAAATCGCTTATGTCTCCCTCAAACTCTATTTTTGAGTCATCCAGTAGTGCTTCGCTGATCGCATTGAGGGTATGATCAGTATAGGCACGGCTGAAAGCATAGATCTGGATCGACCTGTTATCAAATGTCCTGTAGAGGTCTATGTGGATGCCATGCCTGATGCCGACTGGCTCTGCTTGCATTCCATGTTTGATAAATGACTCTTTTTTGACTATTATAGGCACCTTGTCCTTTGGAATAGCAACGCCGCTAGGATCAATTCGGGAATCTTGAGAGCGAGCATAGAGATAGGGCAGATCAAAGTCGTCACCATTGAACGTGATTATGATCGGATAAGCATTGATTATCGTGAACGCCTTTTCTATTAACTCCTTTTCACTTACGCAGGACTCTGCTTCTGGAATTAGCGATGTGCCATCGCTTGGCACGTTGTTTGTAAGCACGAGCACTTTCTTCAAACCGTCACTTCCAACAAGCCCCACAGCTGTTATACGCTTGTCATGATCGCGTGCATTTGGCATTCTTCCCTCTTCAGTCTCGACTTCAATGTCGATAGCTACTCGCTTCAGCTCTGGTATTGGCTGATTGAGTAGTTTGGCCCAGTTGGTAATGTATTGTCTATATTCCTTGCCTGCCTCTCCTGCCTCTTTTATCTTGTCCCACAATAGACTCCTGAGTGCAGATTGCACTTTCTCAGAAATAGGGTACTCAAATGGAGTTATCTGCTCGTCGTTTCTAACGTAATATGAACCTGGTATGAGCGCTCTGTCATAGAGATAGTTCTCATGGTATTTGATATCAGCTTCCCATGACGTCACTTTTTCACGAAAGCTGTAGTCGGTGCCGCCTATTGAGAGAGGATCAGGTGCAATCACTTTAAGGACTTCAATTTCCTTGTCAAGAATGATATCTTGTTTCTTGATTTGTTTAAGTATGAATTTGGTCTCTTTTTGTGCAACCTGTTTGGCCTGCTCCGCAAACTCCATCTTTGTATAACAGTAGGGTTTGTGGTCAGTCCTATCGCGCCATTGGTAAATAATTTTGTCTTGTGGATCGTAAAACTTCAGATAGACTTTTTTCTCTTCGCCAGAATAAACGGCGGACAGCAACAGCTTCGGCCTGCTATCTTTAGGTAACTCTGGCAAGCTGTCAAATCCTTTTCTACGATCTGATACAAATTCCTCCTGTTGCTGAACCAAGATACAGAGTGTCTGTCAATAGATCGATATTAAACGTTTTATCTAACAGATGGATTCATGTTACATGTGGAGAGCAAGGTCGCAATAATTGGTGGTGGTGTGCTTGGAATGTCAATTGCGTACTTTCTGTCAGCACACGCCAAGAGTCCTGAATCAGTAGCACTGCTGGAGCAGGAAAACAATATTGCGCAGCATAGCAGTAGCAGGAATACTGGAAAGGTGCATGCTCCATTTCTCTATGATCCTACAAAAAAGAAGACCTTTGCCAAGGCTGCAGCCCTTGGCTACGAGATGTGGCAAAAGTATTCCAGTCATAAGAGAATGCCGTTTAGGCGTGATGGTGTCCTTGAGGTTGCACTTGATGACAAGGGAATAGACCGGCTCTATAAGTACATGGAGTGGGGGATGGCAAATGGCCTTACAAAAAATGAACTGCAATTGCTTGACAAAAATGAAGTGGCAGGAATTGAGCCAAACGTGCTATGTGTCTCTGCAATCTATTGCTCCAAAGATGCATCGGTTAACTATGGTGCATTTACGACTGGACTTTTAGAAGATATTCAATCATTTGGTAGCAAGCTCCTTTTGGGACACAAGGTCGAGCGAATATCATCATCATCATCATACGGTCAAGGAGTATATTCGATAACTACGAACCAAGGCAAAGAGATCAAAGCAGAGTATCTTGTCAATGTGGCCGGCGGTAACTCGATGGATATTGCCCAGATGATGGGTGTTGCACACGGTTACACTGACATGCATTTTAGAGGGGAGTACTGGCAGGCGCCACCAGAGTACCATGACCTGACAAAGCTATCGATCTATTCAGTTCCTAAGCACCCAGAATATCCATTTCTCGATCCACACTGGATCGTACGAGCAGATGACAGGCGTGAGGTAGGGCCAAACGCCATACCTGTGTTCGGTCCATATGCCTACGGCTGGCGTAGGAACTTGGTAGATATGCTACCAAAAATAATGGAGTCCTCACATACAGGTGCACGGAAGATTTTTTTTGACAGACAGTTTCTGTCACTTGTAAGCACCGAGCTGAAGAGCTCTTTGTCTAAAACAATGATGATAAACAGAGTTCGTGAATTTTTGCCACAGCTTCGGCCATCTGCTTTTACTCAACGTGGGACCGCAGGTATAAGATCGTCAGTCATTGACAAGACCGGCAGATTCGTACCAGACACGCTCGTACTCGAGCGTGATTCTTCGCTTCATGTGCTCAATTATAATTCGCCTGGAGCCACAGGTGCACTGCCCATGGCAGCCAATATCGCAAGTAAGGTAATAAGAGCAGGTATACTGCAAACTAGCGACAAGGCAAAGTCATTATGGGATGCTACCGCAATTGCCGATAGAATGAAAGCATGATCGATTTTTTAAAGTACTGCCAATCACGATAGGTAATTGCTCAAGGAAGTTTTTCTCGGTGCTCTGAAAAATAAAGATGTCAAGATATCAAAGATAAAAGATTCAAATTTTCACAAGATTCTGGCAGAAGCATCATCGCGCTGGATTTCATATGAGTCTGTGCCGGAAATATGCGAATCTGTCGGCATTGATAGCAGCTGGAACAAGCGCGCTTTTCAGGGTCTTCAACTTTATGTCATAGACGCAGTGGCAGTCACTAGCACTAACAAGATCTTAGCTATAGAGTGGGAAGAAGACATAGCTGGCTCTGCAAGAAGCGAGCTCTTAGAATCAAGAGCGATGATAATGGAGGCATCAGTTGCTCAAAAGGTGGCCGGCAAGGCTGATAATAGTATCTGCGTAGATGGTTCACTTGTTTCGCGTTTGACGAAGAGCAGGCCTGAAGCAGTGTCTAAAACTGTAAAGAAGTGCAGAAGCTGCATATTTATATCAAAGACCTCTGAGAGCAGGCTGCAATTCGGCCATATGGGGTCAAAGGCCGGCGACATTTACTATTATGGACACACCTGCAAGGAGGCTGGTTTCAGTGTTCCTGTTGAAACCCAGTTTTGCCATGCGCCCTTGTATGAAGTCTATGTAAGACTGCGCGACCATACTCCTATTATTCGGATTGAAATCATGAGCAACGCAAGTGAGCAAGAAGTAAGATCGACCTTGAATAAGCTACGGTACCATAGTGTAGCCGGCTATCCGCACTGTCTGAAGCTGGCGCATAATACCTGCAAGATAACCAATGAAGATATAGACAGACTCGCAAGGATATATGGTTTGCAAAATGAGCAAGGGGCAAGGGATGCTCTAAATGAGTGAAGAAGAAGAACAACTAGGCATCCTGGTCGGTGTCACCAAGCCGGATCAGGTGACATTTGAATCAAGAAGGCCTGTTAGCATCGGCGAATACGTTATTCTCGACTATGATGGAGACAAGGTGCTTGGGCTTGTTGAAAAGTCGTCTATTAGCAGTGATGCACTAGGCAGCAGTATTCGAAACTATGAAGAGGCATTTGAGAGCAAACAGGTTGCCATCGAGAATCGTCGAGATAAAAGTTACAAGGGGCACGTACGCATTCTTGGCTATGTGGCTGAATTGAAAAAGTGCAAGGCAATACTGCCTGCACTGCCCCCAGAGCCTGGCACCGAAGTATATGAAGCATCGGTTAAAGACCTTGATACCATTTTTGCACCCTCTGGACAGCAGTGGGTAATGATAGGTACGCTTCTCCGGAATACTGCAGT